>CALZJY010000169.1 GCA_945787925.1 uncultured Anaerosporobacter sp.
TTATCCGACATTACGGATGAAGTATTGCAGGAACGTAAGTTAAAAATGTTTCAAAAAAGATATAAGACGGTATTGTCCATTACCTCTGAGTTAGTGTTTGAATATGATATACGAAACGATACGATGTATTATTTTGGACACGGGGAGAAAACGCTACACAGGCCAGAATGTGTTGAAAACTTTGGAGAGTATATTTTGGGCGAAGGCCTAGATGGAGAACGCCTCACGCCAGAGAGCCGTGCAATCATTCAAACTGCGCAAGAAAGAATAAAGCAGAATTGGGATAGCTTAAAGGAAGCTCATATTGCATATGAATATCCGGATGGACGGAAACAGTGGATTTATATAGTAGGAAAATACGTATTGGATGATCAGGGAAAGATAGATCGGGTCATTGGAAAGCTAAGTGATGTGACAGATCAAAAGCAGACGGAAGAAACATTGCTTAGAAAGGCAAGAATGGATGCGCTTACAAATATTGATAATAGAGATTGTGCAAAGGAAGAAATCAATCAATATGTAGCAAATCATGCGTCGGGCTATAAACCATCGTTGTTGATCTTAGACATTGATAATTTCAAGGGAATTTATGATAGCTATGGACATGAGGAAGGTAATCGAGTACGGGTCCATGTGGCGGGCATTCTTATAAAAGAATTCCGTAGCACGGATATCATTGCAAGTCTTGGAGAAGAAAAGTTCATCGTCTTTATGAAGGATATCACGTCCTCTGAAAACGTATATGAAAAGGCAAACCGTGTTTTAAAGCAGATTCAACAGGAAATACAATGGGTAAGCGTAAGCATTGGAATCAGCATATTAGAGGAAGACGAGGCGACGTTTGACATTTTATATGATACTGCAGAACAAGCCCTCTACCAAGCAAAAGCAAAAGGAAAGAACCAGTTTATATGCTATCAAGAGATGGGAGAACTAAGGCCATTACAAGGACGCTATAAACTAGCCCCTCCACAAGAACAGACGGGCTTTGTATCCCAGGGAATACTAGAACAACTGATAGACAGATATGACTGGGTATATCGAGTGAATCTAGAAGAAGACACGGTACAGTATTGGATTCCGAAGTCTCAAGAGGGGATTCACATAACTTCTTACCGAGTGATGTACGATAAATTACAGGAAGGGATGCCGACAAAAGAGGAAAAAGAGGCATTCGAGCGTAAGTTCCACCCACAAAACTTAGAAAAGCAGTTTAATAGTTTGTCCCATAAGCAAACTCATTATGTCAGAATGCAGGAACAAGATGGGAAGCAGAATTGGTATCTGGTAGAGTCATTCGTTCCAGACCCGAATAAGAACGAAGAAGGAATTCTGTTCTTAGTAAAGGATGTGCAGGAAGAAAATATCAAGAGGATTCAGACACTCGAAGAACAAGAGTCAGAGCAAGGAGACATCAGCTATGACGGGCTTACCGGACTTTACCAAGAAAGAAAATTCTATGAGGAAGCGAAGAGAAAGCTCTGTGAAGACGAGCAAAAACAGTATGCAATCATATCCTTCGACGTGGATAATTTCCGTGTGTTAAATGATATTTATGGAGAAAGCATAGGAAACAAAATCCTTTGCTACCTAGGCGAAGTATTGCGAGATATGGAGATTGAGGATAAGCTGTATTCAAGATATTGGGCGGATCGCTTTACTGTATTTATGTCGTATAAGGAGCGAGCAGATATCTTGTTGGCAATCGATGAAATTCGTGAAAAATGCAGCGTGTTACCATGGATTAGTGGAGAATTAAAACTTTCCTTTGGGGTGTACCAGATTGCAAACCGCCGTGTTCCATTACGTTTGATGTGTGACTGGGCAAGGCTGGCAGAAGAAACCGTAAAAGGACTTAGCATGCAGTATTATGCCTTTTATAATGAAGAATATCGAACTCAATTAGTAGAACGACAACTGATTGAAGACGAGATGAACAAGGCGCTAGAAGAGGGACAATTCCTAATGTATTTACAACCAAAATACAGTCTGGAAACGAATCAGGTAATCGGTGCCGAAGCACTTGTTCGATGGAAGCATCCAACCAAGGGAATGATTCCACCGGATAAATTCATCCCACTGTTCGAAAAGAATGGATTCATCATCAAACTCGATGAGTTTATTTGGGAAGAGGCATGTAAGAAGATTAAGAAGTGGATGGATATGGGGATCGAAGTCCCAATCTCCGTCAATATTTCAAGAATGCATACTTATGATACAGGATTTGTGGAGAAGCTTGTAAATATGGTAGAACGATACAAGATTCCAGTACACCTTCTCCAACTAGAATTTACAGAGAGTATGATTGTAGAACATGAGCAGGCCTTGGTATCGTTAATGTATCGATTAAAGGAGCATGGATTTACGCTTCTTATGGATGATTTTGGAAGTGGATATTCTTCCTTAAACATGCTTAAGAATGTGCCGATCGATATTATTAAGTTGGATCGAATCTTCTTTGAAGATATTATGGTAAATACAAGAGGGAAAGTAATTATCGAAGCCTCCATCCGTATGATTCATCAACTAGACTTAGATGTTACGGCAGAAGGAATCGAGAATAAAGAGCATATTGAATTCCTAAATAAATGCCATTGCAACACAGGACAAGGCTATTTTTATGCCAAACCAATGGATGTACAAGAATTTGAATTGAATTGTATCAATATATAGAAGGAAAAATCCCGATATTAGGAAAAATATCGGGATTTTTCTTTCTGCATCAGTCTTTTGCCAAGGCAGGAATTGTTCGATAAAAATCAGTCGTTAGAATCAATTCCGATGCCTTTAACTTATAACTTACGATTTTTTTCATTGCCGCTACATACTCTGTGATTTCCGAATGACTCATTTCAACCCCTTTGGCTGGAGTGAATTCCCCAGTGAAGCGGTTATAGAGACCTTTTTCAGTCAGCCAGCTATTGGAGCAGAAATGAACTAGTCCCGGAGAGTCGGATAGGATGTCACTTCCCATAAGGAGTCTAGAGTCATAGTTCAATCCAAGCAGGTTTGAAAGGGTAGGAAGGATATCAACCTGGCAACAAGGCTTATCGACTTCTACAGGCTCTTTCATACTGCCAGACCATAGGATCAAGCTATTCTTATATACATCAAAATCAATGTTCTTTTCATTTAAAGTTTCTAGATTGTCTGCGCCAAAAGTCTTTCCAGCAAGTTCTTCAAGTATATCGCAATCACCATAAGGGATATGGTCAGGTGCCATACAGATTACGGTATTGTCTAATTTTCCAGCCTTCTCTAAGGAGTCAAGAAGGTAGGTAAGCCCTTTTTCTAATTCAAGGTTTGCAGCAATATAAGCCTTAGTCTTTTCAGAGTAAGGAAGATTCGCTACTGCATCGGCATTCTTTACTGCCATTTGGTCACTCCCAAATCCATATGGAAGATGGCCGCTTAAGGTCAAATAATAGAGGTTGAAGCGCTTGTCATCTGGCAGTTTCATATACTGGTCTATGGTCTGTTCAAACAGGTAATAATCAGATTGAGGCCAAAGGTTCTTTCCGTTTGAATTCTTTTCCATCGTAAGGCCGCTTCCGCTTTGATGCCAATCATATCCGAGAAGAGGATGGGACTGGCTGCGTCCATACATTTCCCCATTGCAGTGATAGCCTTCCGAATCGTAGTTTAGCTTGTTTAGCTGGTTTGCCAAGGTAAGTGGCAGATACGTCTTATTAGAACCGATATACTGCATGCTGATTGGATTGCCATTCTTAGGGTAGAGTCCGACCATGTTCTGACACTCGCCACCAGAGGTGCTTGTAAAATGGAGGGCAGTATAGAAGTTGGTAAAATGAAAGCCCTCATGTGTCAGCTTATACAACGTTGGGGTAAGTTCTTTGTCGATCATATAGCCCGAGAAACCCTCCGCAGTAATGAAAATCACATTATAATCCTTAAACATCCCGGTATATTTATTCTTATTGGTTCCTTCTAAGGAAGCAAAATACTTATCAAGCCATTTGACATTGGCGTTTGGAGCAGATTTTGCAAGAGAGGCAAAATCGATGTCCATCACATTAGAAGAGGTGTCCTGTGCTGGTTCTGCAGAGGAATCTGGAGTGGCATCTGGTTTGGAAGGAGTGACGGTATAAGGAGCTGGTTTTTTTTGCGTTCCGCCAAGTGTCTTATTCAGAACTTGAAAATCGTCATTTAAATCCACATTGGTATCGACCCCTACGATGCTATGTTTGATATCAAGACGGAGCATTGTTAGTACGCCTAGCTTTTCTACCTGGTCTTCAATGTTCTTATCGGTATGATAGAGATTCATAGGAAGAAATTCCGTATCCTCTTTCCATCCTAATTGTAAGGAAGAAAGAGCTAGGAAATGAAAGACAATGCCTAATGATAAAACGATAAGGTTAGGGGCAAGCCGAATCTTACGGTACGTAAATAGGGTATGGCTTAATAGGACCAAAAGCAAAAATGGCAGAAAGAACAAGAATAATCCATCCCAATGAGCAGTAATGCCATTGATAATCGCTTCCTTGTAGTCGAGTAACTTGTTGTTGGCTGCCGTTTCTGCAGAACTGATTAACTGATAGTAAGACTGCAGGATAAACTTGCATTCCATCTCGATACAATAGACAAGGCATCCGAGGAAGCCAATGATATACGTAAACAATCGGTTGAACGACCGATTGCGGGTGATTTGTGTTAAAAAAGAGCATAAAAGTCCAAAAGAAATGCCAAATAAAACGTAAATGATGGTATACTGCATTGGCATTTTCATATATAAATGGAATACAAGCTCAAGATAAGCAAACATAATAGGAAAATATAAAATCGGACCGAGTGCACCGAGCCTCCTTATGGTAGGGGTAGAATGCTTTTTTAGTATCATACAAATCCTCCTGTAAAAAAATGTAAAAATAATTACTAATAATATACCATAAAATGTAAAAAAATCAAGAATAGTTTATTATAATATTATTTACAATTTTATACAATAATTATGCCTTTATTATAGAAGAATACAGCAAAAAAACCCAGACAACAATTGTGTCTGGGTAAAAATTTATTTATCAAGTTCTTTTAATTGTGGTTTATCGAATTTGAAGTAATAGAACACTAGCATACCTGCTAACGTAGCGCCACCAGCAAGTAATCCCAAATAGCCATTTTTCAAGAAACCAGCAACAAGG
>CALZJY010000170.1 GCA_945787925.1 uncultured Anaerosporobacter sp.
AAGAGTTCCATACGCAAGAATGTATATAAGTTTAAGAATTATATCGAACCCGTGATTCTCTTACATGATGGACAGGGAAATAAGTTGACAGCCGAGCTCCTTCCAGAACTCTTAGAAAAGATCAAGGCAGCCGGTTATGAGTTTGGAACATTGGATGAACGAAGCGAAGTTTATCAATGGCCACATGACTGGCAGAAATAAAAAGAAAACAATCACGATTTGAAAATGATTCACATAGATTATAGAAAAGGAAGAAAAGAGGGAATTATGAATAGAGATTTTGTATATCCTGCCGATGTGAGCACACAGTCACTAGGCAGCTTAAGAGTCAATGTAACCTCACTCCTTCAGTCGAGACCAATTAAGGATGCAACAGTAACGGTGAGTCTTTCGTCGGAACCGGGAAATGTAGTAGAACAGTTAAAGACAGACGACAATGGTAAGACAGAAGTAATCGAACTAAGTGCGCCAAATATTGAATATAGCTTGGAGCCTTCTGCAGAGCAGCCATATTCCGAGTACGATGTCAATGTGACCGTTCCTGGGTATGAAGGATTTTTTATCAGGGGCGTACAGATCCTGCCTACGGTAACTGCAATCCAGAATGCACAGCTAGTGCCAAGGGAGAATAGACAGGGGACAGGAACTGGGACGAAAAGCAATAAGAGTGAAGAGGAGTATACGATTGGACCAAACGTATTATACGGCAATTATCCTCCAAAGATTGCAGAAGCAGAAATCAAGCCAACGGGCGGCAATGAAATCGTACTTTCCCAGGTCGTAATTCCAGAATATATCGTAGTGCATAATGGGACGCCAAGGGATACGAGTGCGCAAAATTATTATTTGAAATATAAGGACTATATCAAAAATGTAGCATCAAGCGAGATTTATGCGACATGGCCAGAGGCAACGATTCAGGCCAATGTACTTGCCATCCAGTCGTTTACACTGAATCGTGTGTACACGGAGTGGTATCGGAATAAAGGATATAATTTTACGATTACGTCTTCTACGGCATATGACCATAAATTTATACCGGATCGGAATATCTTCGACACGATTTCCAACGTGGTAGATACGATCTTTAGCAACTATCTATCATTTCCAAATGAAAAACAGCCAATCCTTACCCAGTACTGCGATGGCAGGAATGTAACTTGTCCAAACTGGATGACCCAGTGGGGCTCGAAAGACCTAGGCGCACAAGGCTATAGCGCACTAGAAATCTTACGTAACTTCTATGGACAGAGCATGTACATCAATACGGCAGATGAGATTTCTGGTATCCCATCTTCGTGGCCGGGCGTAACATTAGAGATTGGATCCAGGGGAGAAAAGGTTCGTACGCTGCAGAATCAGTTAAATGTAATCTCCGGAGCATACCCACTCATTCCTAAGGTTGCAGAGGATGGGGTGTTTGGTGAGGCAACGTCAGAAGCCGTATCCGTATTCCAAAGAATCTTCGATCTTCCAGAGACAGGAACCGTAGATTTCAAGACTTGGTATCAGATTAGTGGTATTTATGTTGCAGTAAGCAGAATTGCAGAATTACACTAGTTGCGTTTGGGAGGAACTGTAACTTCTAAATAGTATTAATAAAAATAATAAATGGGGCCAGGATAGGCCCCATTTCGCTGATAGTCGGAGATAGAGAACATGCTCGAAAAAAGAAAATGATTTTGTCGAAAAAAAGGACTTGCCATACCGAAATGGTTATGATACACTTATGACAATTTAGGATTAAGGCATAGTTAGAAAAAAGAAGTTTTCTTTTTTTTTGCGTATTTTTCTAAATCCACATAGAAAATCAGAAGAAAAAAGAAAGGAATAGGTGTGAATATGAAAGCTTTTCTAATACTAGAAGATGGGACGACTTTTACAGGAAAAAGCATTGGATCTACGCGTGAAGTAATTAGTGAGATCGTGTTTAATACATCCATGACAGGATATTTGGAGGTCTTAACAGATCCAAGTTATGCAGGGCAGGCAGTTGCAATGACATATCCGTTAATTGGAAATTATGGAGTTAGTTATGAGGATATGGAGTCAGCAAAGGCATGGCCAGATGGCTACATCGTTAGGGAAGTGGCAAGACATGCGAGCAATTTCCGATGCGAAGATGGATTAGAAAAATTTCTAAAAGACAACGATATTCCAGGAATTGCGGGTATAGATACAAGAGCGTTGACGAAAGTTTTAAGAGAAAAAGGTACGATGAACGGTATGATTACTACCAACGAAGCCTTTGATCTTGAAGAAGTGAAGGCTCGTATAAAAGAATATAGCGTAACTGGTGTAGTGGAAAAAGTAACTTGTGCTTCCAAGACTACATATAAACCAGGTGACTTGGGAACAGATGAGTCAAACGCAAACGGATTTAAAGTAGCTTTAATGGACTTTGGTTCAAAGAAGAACATTGTAAGATGTCTTTTAAGACGTGGTTGCGAGGTGACTGTTTACCCAGCACTTACAAGCGCCGAAGAAATTATTAATGATGCACCAGATGGTATCATGTTAAGTAATGGCCCTGGAGATCCAGCGGAATGTGTTTCTATCATTAAAGAAATCAAAACATTATTTGATACAGAGATTCCAATCTTTGCAATTTGTTTAGGACACCAGTTATTAGCATTAGCGAACGGCGCTAAGACACACAAAATGAAATATGGCCATAGAGGTGCGAACCATCCAGTGAAAGATCTGACAACTGGTAAAGTCTATATCTCTTCTCAAAACCACGGATACGTAGTAGATGAAGACAGCTTAGACGAATCCATTGCAGAAACAAGTTTTATCAACGTAAACGATAAGACAGTAGAAGGACTTCACTACGTAAATAAAAACGTATTTACTGTACAATTCCATCCAGAAGCATGTGCAGGACCAAAAGACAGTGAATTCTTATTCGACAGATTTATTCATATGATGGAGGTGTGCAAATAATGCCAAGGATAGAAAGTATTAAAAAAGTATTAGTAATCGGTTCAGGACCAATCGTAATCGGACAGGCAGCAGAATTTGACTACGCAGGAACACAAGCTTGCCGTTCTTTAAAAGAAGAAGGAGTGGAAGTAGTATTAGTAAACTCCAACCCGGCAACAATCATGACAGACAAGGAGATTGCAGATAAGGTTTATATCGAACCACTGACATTAGAAGTGGTAAAAGAAATCATTATCAAGGAAAAACCAGACAGCATCCTTCCAACCTTAGGAGGTCAAGCGGCATTAAATATTGCCATGGAACTTGAAGAATGTGGATTCTTAAGGGAACAAAACGTACGTCTGATCGGAACAACTTCTCTTACAATCAAAAAAGCAGAAGATCGTTTAGAATTTAAAAATACGATGGAGAAAATCGGAGAGCCAGTGGCTGCCAGCTTAGTTGTTGAAAACGTAGAAGACGCCATCAGCTTTGCAGCAGGCATCGGTTACCCAGTTGTAATCCGTCCAGCATATACATTAGGCGGTAGCGGCGGCGGTATCGCTCACAACCCAATCGAATTAGAAGAAATCTGTGAAAACGGACTTAGACTTTCCCGTGTAGGCCAATGTCTAATCGAACGTTGTATCGCAGGATGGAAAGAAATCGAATACGAAGTAATGCGTGATAGCGCAGGAAACTGCATCACAGTATGTAACATGGAAAACTTAGATCCAGTTGGTGTTCATACCGGAGATAGTATCGTAGTGGCACCAAGCCAGACATTATCCGATAAAGATCATCAAATGCTTCGTACTTCCGCATTGAACATCATCAGCGAATTAAATATCACAGGTGGATGTAACGTACAATACGCATTAAATCCAGATTCTTTTGAATACTGTGTAATCGAAGTAAACCCTCGTGTAAGCCGTTCTTCTGCATTAGCATCCAAAGCGACAGGATACCCAATCGCAAAAGTTGCAGCAAAGATCGCCTTAGGTTACACATTAGATGAAATCAAAAATGCAATTACAGGAAAAACTTATGCAAGTTTCGAACCAGCGCTTGATTACTGTGTTGTTAAGATTCCAAGACTTCCATTTGATAAATTCATCATGGCAAGCAGAACGCTTACGACCCAAATGAAAGCCACTGGTGAAGTAATGAGTATCTGTACGAACTTCGAAGGTGCCTTAATGAAAGCACTTCGTTCCTTAGAACAACACATCGACAGTTTAGTGACAGATGAATATAAAGAATTAAGCAAAGAAGACGTGATCGAAAAACTTGCAGTAGTAGACGATCGAAGAATCTTCGTAATCGCAGAAGCAATCAGAAGAGGCGTATCCTTTGAAGAAATCCATGAAATCACTAAGATCGATACTTGGTTCATCGATAAGATTGCAATCTTAGTAGAAATGGAAGAAGCATTAAAGAACCAACCTTTAACAGTAGAACTATTAGAAGATGCAAAACGTCTTGAATTCCCAGATAAGGTAATCGCATCCTTAACAGGAAAGACGGAAGACGAAGTGAAAAAGCTTCGCTACGAAAATAACATTACAAAAGCATTCAAGATGGTAGATACATGTGCAGCAGAATTCGAGGCAAGCACACCATACTACTACGGAACATTCGGAAACTACTGTGAGGTAGACCCAAACTCTGACAAGAAGAAAGTGTTAGTCTTAGGTTCTGGTCCAATCCGTATCGGTCAAGGAATCGAATTCGATTACTGCTCTGTACATGCAACTTGGGCACTTCGTGACAAAGGTTATGAGACAATCATCGTAAATAACAATCCAGAAACAGTAAGTACGGATTTCGATATTGCAGATAAATTATACTTCGAACCATTAACTCCAGAAGATGTAGAAAATATCGTAAACCTTGAAAAACCATATGGTGCGGTAGTACAGTTCGGTGGACAGACAGCAATCAAGTTAACAGAAAGCTTGCTTAAGATGGGCGTAAAAATCTTAGGAACAAGCGCAGAAGACGTAGATGCTGCAGAAGATAGAGAATTATTCGATGAAATCTTAGAAGAATGCTGTATCCCAAGACCACAAGGAAAGACCGTATTTACAACGGAAGAAGCATTAGCAGCAGCAAACGAATTAGGATATCCAGTACTTGTTCGTCCTTCCTACGTACTTGGTGGTCAAGGTATGCAAATTGCAATCAGCGATCAAGACGTAATCGAATTCATGAGCATCATCAATCGTAC
>CALZJY010000171.1 GCA_945787925.1 uncultured Anaerosporobacter sp.
TTCACGGTCGGGATCGGTAGCAAGATAGATTTTATCCGCTTTCTTCACTTCCTTGCGAAGTTTGGCAAGAAGTTCCCCTTTTCCACGAATCGTAATATACTTTGGTTCACAATCATTTTCTATATCAATACCTAACTGACTTTTAGGTAAATCTCTTACATGCCCATTAGATGCCATTACTTCATAATTAGCACCTAGATATTTTTTAATAGTCTTTGCTTTAGCAGGTGATTCTACTATCACCAAATACTTTGGCATATTACCACTCCCTTACTTCTAGTATCGTCTCATTATTATGAACTATAATCCCCAATTACACAATGCTAAACAAATCTCTTATGTCTCGCTCTAAACGAGACAATAATACACTACTTTTTTACTATAATCAAGCATTATATAATATTTTTTTATTTGCTTATAATTTCATAACAGTTTGCTACAATTGATAATAATGCCCTATTTTCACACATCCCCTAGTGTTTATTCTGTAACAGAAGCTTCCATTTTATGTACCATCCTATCTTTTACAGGCTTCTTGTATAATAGTTTTTAATCGGCTGAGAAATTACCCCTTTCACTTCCATAATCACTAAGATTGATAGCAGTTTCGGAATCGGAATCTTAGTCTCTTCCACAATCTGATCGATGTGCTTTGGATCTAATCCAAGTTGGTAATACACAGTTCTCTGCTCTGCAGTCAACTCCTCCTCTAGCAATGGATCCCTGCACAACATCTCTTGTTTCACTTCTATTCTTTTTTCTTCATATTTATCTGCATAATAATCTAGGATCTCTTGAGGCGAGCTTACAATCTCCGCTCCCATCTTAATCAAGTTGTTCGTGCCACCAGATAATACATCCGTAATCCTCCCTGGAATCACAAATACATCCCGTCCTTGTTCTAACGCTTGATCCACCGTAATTAACGACCCAGATTGTAGCTTTGCCTCCACTACAAGTACACCATCGCACATTCCACTGATCAGCCGATTCCTCCTAGGAAAATTCCCAGCCCTAGGCACCGTCCCCAATGGAAGTTCACTCATAATCCCCCCCTGTTTCTCAAGCTTCATATACAAATCCATATTTTCTCTCGGATAACAATAATCCACTCCACACCCCAGTACCGCAAGAGAATATCCATTTGCACGCAATGCTCCTTCATGGCTATATCCATCAATTCCTCTAGCCATTCCACTAATCACCTGGGCGCCAGCCTCTGCCAGATGATATCCAAAATACTTTGCCACTTCTTTTCCATACTCCGAACAATTCCTTGCTCCTACCATCGCAATGGACAACACACCCTCCTTGGGCAGCATTCCATTTACATAGATTCCATATGGCGGATCATATAGCGTTCGCAGCTTCTTTGGATAACGTTCCTCCTCAATCGAGATAAATTCATATCCACGCCTTGCAACCTCCCCATACTCCCTCTTAATCTGCTCAAGGGAACGGCTCGCTATAATATTCATAATGTCTCTTTGCGTCAACGCCTTTACCAAAGATAACTCTTCACTTCCCGCACCATAAATCCACTCCACATCATTAAAATAATGAAGCAACTCACTCATCTTTTTATGTCCGATTCCATCAATGTTACAAAACCAATACCACAACTCCTGCCTCGTTAACGTTTCTTCCAATATGACTTCCTCCATCCTTACTCCCTCCAATACTTTTGATCCACACTTCGGTAACATACCGCTTCTGCTAAATGTTCCTGCTTTATCCGCTCTTCTCCCGCTAAGTCTGCAATGGTCCTTGCAACCTTCAAAATGCGATGATATGCCCTAGCACTCAAATGAAACTGTTCAAACATTACTGCCAAAAAAGCCTTTTCCTCTTTTCCAATACAACAATACCGTTCCATCATCTTCGGTGTTAACTGCGCATTAAAATAAACCCCTTCTCCTTTATAGCGCTCTAGCTGTATCTTTCTCGCCCGCAACACCCGCTTTCTAATTACCTCACTACTTTCTTCCTTCGTATTACTTTGTAACTCTGCACATTCTACTTTGGTCGCCTCTGTCACAATATCAATTCGGTCTAAAAATGGTTTCGAAATCCTCCCTAAATATTTCTTTACTTGATGTTCGGTACAACTACAATGGTTTCGATCCGGATAATAACCGCATTTACATGGATTCATCGCGCCACAGACCATAATATTGGCTGGATATACGAATGTCCCATGATTTCTTGCAATCATGACCTTTCGCTCTTCCAATGGCTGCCGCAATAACTCTAATGCTCCACTCTTAAACTCTGACAATTCATCCAAAAACAACACACCTCCAGATGCCAAAGAAACTTCTCCCGGATGTACCGTTTTCCCTCCTCCAACCATTGCCACAGCAGTCGCTGTGTGATGTGGCGCACGAAAAGGCCGCCGATCGACAAACGCTTGCTTTTCCGACAATAATCCGCTTATGCTATAAATACTCGATATTTCTAAACTCTCCTCCAAACTAAGTGGCGGCATAATGGTTGGAATTCGTTCTGCTAGCATCGTCTTTCCAGCACCAGGCGGTCCAATCAAGATGATATTATGTAATCCACTTACTGCCACTTCAATCGCCCGCTTTGCAGCCTGCTGGCCTACTACATCCGCAAAGTCAATTTCCCATTCCTTCGTATGTCTAAGCAACATTTCCTCTGGTTCTACATAAGTCGGCTCGATATACACTCGATTCATCAAATAATCAACCACTTCTTTGAGGCTTACGACACCAATCACCTCAATCCCGTCAATTACTGCGCCCTCTGTCGCATTCTCTTTTGGAACAAGACACCGCTTCATCCCTGCACGTTTTGCACCTTTTACAATAGGAAGAATCCCATTCACTCTTCGAACTTCACCATTCAAGCTAAGTTCGCCCACGATCATAGTCTTATCTAACCCCTTCTCCGTAACCATTCCAATCCCCGCCAAGATTGCTATCGCAATCGGAAGATCAAATACCGTCCCTTCCTTCCTAACATCTGCTGGAGATAAATTTACTGTAATTCGTTTTGGCATCATATAAAATCCTGCATTCTTCATTGCGATGCGAACTCGTTCTTTCGCTTCCCTCACTTCTCCCGACAAGTATCCAACCATCGAAAATATAGGTAGTCCATCGGAAACATCTGCCTCTACCGTGATGACTTCTCCATCAATACCACTTACGGTACCGCTATATACTTTACTAAACATAACATCCCTTCTTCGTTCTCTCTATGCCATGTCCAGTATAACAAACCTCGTATTCGAAACAAATATCCATGTAACACCTTCCATCCTTCCTTGCACAATCAAGAACAGACAAGTTAATTTTCTCAAAAATACTTTTAATTATCACATAGGGAATTGCAACACAATTTCCTATGTAATAAAAAAGAGTCCATCTCTGGACTCCTTTACTGCTTTGTATCTAAAATTTTCTTAATCTCACTCATAAAGGTGTTTACATCTTTAAACTCACGATATACTGATGCAAACCTCACATAGGCAACTTCATCTAACTCTTTTAGCTTATCCATTAATAATTCACCAATCGTATTGCTTGGTACCTCTTTTTCTTCCATATTAAAGATTGTATTCTCAATATCATCTACTAACGCATTAATCTGATCTACAGACACTGGACGCTTATGGCATGAACGAAATACACCTGCCTCAATTTTCGTACGGTCATATGGCTCGCGTGTGTTATCCTTCTTAATTACAACAAGCGGTATTGATTCGACTTTCTCGTATGTCGTAAAACGTTTCAAACATGTATCACATTGTCTTCTACGACGAATCGAACAATTATCATCCGCCGGTCTAGAATCAATTACTTTTGTATTCTCTGCTCCACAAAACGGGCACTTCATATTGCATCCTCCTACAAACTTACAAGTTCCAACCCTATCTATTCTATGTCATACGTTTACACATTTTTCTAATAGTTCTATAGATAAGTATAAAGTAATCTAGGGTTCTGTCAAGTATTTTCAACTTTTTTTATACCAATTGACTCTCTTTCTCTATATTTTACACTTTGTAAGCACTTCCTCTAACGTAACGTCTACAAGAATAATATCTGGTCCAATCTGCCGAATACTAGCCCAATCAATGACATACTCCGTATCCCTTCCTAAAATCCCCCACACCTTACATGGTCCAGGCACAATGATCTTCAGGATACATCCGGTTTCAATGTCTATCTCAACATCTCCTACATAACCTAACCTCTCACAGTTACATGCATTGATTACTTCTTTCTGCCTTAAATCATAAATTCTCATATATATACACCTAATTTCTTCTAGTAATCCAGTATAAATATATGTTTCCATACGCTTGTACTATACAACTCTGAATGAAAAAAGGCTATGTCACTCTGATGACATAGCCCTTTTCCTCACACCATAGGCTCTTCTAATGAGAAAGATAGTTCTTCATATTTTTTAAAGCACTTTTTTCAAGCCTACTTACCTGCGCTTGGGAGATATCAATTTCTTTTGCAACTTCCATCTGTGTCTTTCCTTCGAAAAAACGAAGTTTGATGATATGATGCTCACGATCAGGAAGTTTTTCCATCGCCTCTTTCAGAGAGATTTCTTCAATCCAGCTCTCCTCTTTACTTTTCTTATCACTGATCTGGTCCATAATATAAAGGGTATCGCCTCCCTCAGAATAGACCGGTTCATAAAGAGATACTGGATTTTGAATCGCATCCAATGCAAATACAATATCTTCACTACTGATTCCTATCTCCTTGGATATTTCTCCTACTGTTGGTTCCTTATCGTTTCGCTTCATCAGCTCTTCTTTTGCATAAATCGCCTTATAAGCAGTATCACGTAGTGAGCGACTCACTCGGATTGTATTGTTATCTCTAAGATACCTACGTATCTCACCGATGATCATCGGTACGGCATACGTTGAAAACTTTACATTTTGAGAAATATCAAAATTATCAATCGCTTTCATCAGGCCAATACATCCAATCTGAAACAAATCATCCACGTTTTCATTACTGTTCGTAAAACGCTGAATTATACTCAACACTAATCGTAAATTCCCTTTTATATAAAGTTCTCTTGCCTCTTTATCACCTTTTAAGATTCTCTGAAACAATTCGTCCTTTTCACTATTTTTTAACAAGGGTAATTTC
>CALZJY010000172.1 GCA_945787925.1 uncultured Anaerosporobacter sp.
TAAAGGACTTATGGAAGTAGTAAAAGATGCAGTAAAATAAGAAATCATAAGCGTGTATTCCCAGAGAACAGGGAGTACGCGCTTTTTATATAGAAAGAAGATGAGCACTAAAAGGAGAAAACAAATGAGAAAACAGATGAAAAAGTTAACTCCTATGTAACGGCATATACCAATGATTCTATTTTATGTTGTGAAGTTCAAAGAAAAAACACGATTTGGTAACAATTTCGGGCTATGCTTTAAAGAAAGAATAAAGGCAGGAGGAAGAAATATGAGAAAACGAATCGTAATTATGACAGCTGCCATTACCGGAACCGTAGCGCTGGCAGGCTGTACATCCAAAAACTCTGGGAGTGTGGTCGTTACACCTCTTCCAACAGCATCTGCACAAGCAGGAGAGAATAATGTACCAGAGGGTACTCCACCATCAGGAAAACCGCCAGAAGGAACTCCGCCTGGACAGCCACAAGATGCACAGGGAGGACGAGGAGCCGGACAGGATAGTGCCAATGTTACGACAACTGGTGTTCAGACAATCGATGGAGAAACAAAGACACTAAAGGAGGGAAGCGTGACTTCCAGCAATGATAATGAATCCACCTTCAAAGTAACCAATGAGGGAGTATTGAATCTGACAGGATATACACTAACCAAGGAATCAGGAGAAACCTCTTCTACAGATGCCAGTGATTTCTATGGAGCCAATGCAGGAATCTTAACCAATGAAGGTTCTACTACAACGATTAAGGATTCCACGATTACTACGAATGCGAAAGGAGGCAATGCGGTATTTTCTACAGGAGAGGGATCCAATGTGACACTGGATAATGTAACGATTACAACAAGTCAGAACAACTCCAGGGGATTAGATGCTACATATTCCGGCACGATTACTGCCAACAAAGTAACCATTACAACAAAAGGGGCCCATTGTGCTGCCGTGGCAACGGATCGTGGAGAGGGAACGGTATCGGTAACGAACAGTAAACTGAATACAAGTGGAGAAGGCTCTCCATGTATCTATTCCACCGGTACGATTACGGCAGAGAATACTACCGGTGAAGCATCGGGATCTTTACTTGCAGCTGTAGAAGGTAAAAATTCCATTACGCTTAAGGGATGTACGTTTACCGGCAGCGGACAGGGACGTGCCACCGGAGGAATTGATGATTCAGGAGTTATGATTTATCAGAGCATGTCGGGAGATGCAGGAGAAGGAACTGGCAGCTTTACAGCAGAAGACTCCAGCCTTAGTATATTAACCAGTTCCTCTAACTATAAGACTTCTCCCATGTTCTTTGTAACCAATACCGATGCAGTCATCAATCTTACGAATACAAAGCTGGATTTTGGGAGCGGTGTGCTGTTAGAGGCATCCGGAAATAGCGGAGAATGGGGAAATGCCGGAGAGAATGGAGGCAATGTGACAATGACAGCGACCAATCAGACATTGATAGGAAGCATAGCAGCTGATGAAATCAGTACCATTTCTCTTACATTAACAAAGAGTACATTAGAATCTGCATTGAATACTGACAATCAGGCAAAAAGCATTACGGTTACTATGGACAGTGAAAGTGTCTGGACGCTTAGCGGAGACTCCTATGTAACAGCATTTACCGATGATGATACGGAGTTATCAAACATTAAGTCGAATGGACACAACATTTATTATGATGCTAGTAATAGTGCAAACTCCTGGTTAAACGGCAAGACGATTTCCTTATCCGGAGGAGGAAGTATTACCCCAAAAGAAGAGTAATACCCGTATATACTGCTCATAAATAATAGGAAAATCAGTTATGCTAATGAAAAATGTAAAATTCAGCACATATTTCCAGTAATTACAAGTATAAAAATAACAAATAATATATTATTCTGTAATAGTACTAATATTATACATTTTACAAGGAGAAATTAAGTAATGAAAAAAGCACTTTCTGTATTAGCATTAAGCACTATGCTTGTAGGATCTCTTGCAGCATGTGGAGAAAAAACAGTAGAATACACTGATGGTACTTATGAAGCAGCAGCTCAAGGTAACAACGGAGAAGTTAAAGTTAAAGTTACTGTAGCTGATAGCAAAATCGCTACAGTTGAAGTAGTAGACCATGCTGAAACAGCTGGTATCTTCGAACAAGCAAACGATGTAGTTCCAGCAGCAATCGTTGAAAAACAAACTACAGAAGTTGACACTGTAACAGGTGCTACAAACACTTCTAAAGCGATCATCGAAGCTACAAAAGAAGCTTTAAAAGGCGCTACTAAATAAGTATCGTTTGATACGTTAATAAATTAAGAAAAGCCCGATTGTTCTCTCGAAAGAGTAACATCGGGCTTTTTTGTTGCAATCCTCTATGCGAAGTTAGGCACGGATATCAAACGAATACCGTTTGATGGATGCTGCACTTTGTTCCTTATCTACTAAGTCCTTTAAGATGTCGGGTTGTTTTGGTGATTCTAAGAATTCAGGTTCTAGAGAGAATCCTTTTTGCCTTAAGGCATCACGCAAGCCTTGTACATTCGTTTGCATCAGTTTCATGGTCTCTTTATCCGTTCCATAGAATTTGGAGCGAATCGTAGTACCAGTTAACGAAAGATAGATATCCAGTGGTCCGAGATGGTCCATGTCGAGATGGAGGAGCACGGAGAGATCCTTTTGTCCGCTACGTAACTTTTGCTTGTTTGTATATACATATAAGTCACCATGTGTGATTTGTTCTCTTAACTTGATTGGAAGCTGTACATAGGTAAACAGCTTGTTAAATGCCTCCATAAAGTCCAGGTTCTGTCCTAGGTCGTCCATACGCTGATGTAACGAAGCTGTGTCTACGGAGCCAGATAATCCATTTACAAGGCCAGAAAGCTCGTTCATCTGCCCGGATAAGGAGCCATAGAAACGGTCTACCGCGTTTGGATCGTTTTGCAGGTCCTCAGGCGTCAGTGTGAATTTGGATTGCATCTGGGCAGAAAGCAGCTTGCAAAAGCCAGGCTTTGAAAATAATCCTCGGATGGAATCTGTGTACGCATCTGTTAGAAAGGAAGCAGCAAGAGATAGGAAGTCTGGAATGCTTCGTTCTCCAGAGATGATTTGGGAGATATCTTCTTTGAGAAGGGGTACGTCCTGGAGTGCTTCTAATAACTGTGCGCGCTCATTGGTAGAAAGTAAGCTTGCAAGTTCTTGGTTCGTGAGCTGTAGCTCTCCAAACTCCTCAAATAATGAGAGTATGAGAGGTGTCTTAAACGATGCAATCTGAGAAGGATCTTCGGTACTCATCTGACGAATGGCATCCGAAAGATGTTGGATCGTTTCTCGTAATGGAAGTTCCCCATTATGAAGAGAGGCCTTATAATCTTCTGGAAGTTCATAAGAAGAAAATAACTTTAGCAATTGGCGCCCGTCTTTTCCACGGAGGGAAAGGATACGGTCCTTGGCAGTTTGGAAGAATTCCTTTTTCACTACCAACTCTTCTAAGGGGTCCTCTTCTTCTAGAAGTTCGGTCATGTCTTCCATCGCTACATCTTCTTCAAGCATTGCCTCCTGCTCTTGCTCTGCAAGGACTGCAGAAAGGTAGCTTGGAAGGTCAATCCCTTCAATCGAGAAGAATTCAAATAAAGCAGAAGCCATTGCGAGAAAGGCCTTGTCATCCGCACGAAGGGCCGCCTGTTTTAACAGGATGCCTAATTCCTCTGTAATACGATCGATATGCTGCATGAGGCGATGGTCAAAGGACTTATACGATTCGAATTGAGAAAGGTAGTCCTCTTTTAATTCAATCCCATGCTTTGTAAGGTAGACAATCGTCTCTACGGAGGCATCAGGGAAGTTTTCTGTTTCCTTTATGATGCGGTTGATTGTTTCCTTGTTGATGGGAAGCTTATGGTAAAGCAGTTCCTTTACAATGGTATGGTTTACAGGGCTGGTTGGAAGGTTGGCTTCCTCTAGCGCCTTTTGAATCGTTGCTTCTTCGGCAGAAACGGTAGAATTTAATTTTTTTAACGTCAGCTTTCCGTTATCATTTTCTAATATTTTAAATGCGGCAACATCACCGATAGAAACTTCATTATGTCCTTCTAGTTTTGCTACGAGTGCCTGCTTGTTGGCAAGACGGATCTTTACGATGCCAGGACGAAGGTCGGTAACGAGGGCACGCAGGATTTCATTTTTCGCTAGAGAAATGGGCTGATTTGAGGCACTTGCCTTCTTCACAAGCGCACGAGCGGCTGCCATCGTCGTGTTGGATTGGAGACGGGAGCCTGTCTTTGGTAATACGTCCATAGTTTCTCTCCTTTTTGTGTCTGATACTGATTATATTATCGGCAAAAATGAATAAATAGGCAATAGAATTGGAGATAACAAATCTTGTTAACATAATTATATTAGAAAAAATAGGACACGAATTAAGAAAATAAAACGAAACTAGAGGCGACTTAAAAAAATAACGTTGAAAATAAAAAAGAAATTATTATTTAAATTTGATACAAGAAAACGGTTGCTATTCTAAGGTTAGCGTAATATAATACGTGATAAGAACAACGGCGTTCTAGAGTATGTGCTCTAGGGCGCCTTTTTTTATTGCATAGGAAATTGCGACGAATTCCCTATGCAATAAAAAACGTCCTAAAAAGAAGGGCGCAGCAAAGAGCCAAAGTGCTGCTTTATCCATAAAAGGGCATACCTACAATGGCAGTAAAAAAGAAAGAAAAGAGGCGACTAAGATGGAACAAAGAAAACCTGGATTATATGATCCTAGATTCGAACATGACAACTGTGGTATTGGTGCGGTTGTAAATATAGACGGTACTAAGAGCCACGAGACAGTAGCATCCGCACTCAAGATTGTAGAAAATCTTGAACACCGTGCAGGTAAAGATGCAGAAGGAAAGACTGGTGATGGTGTAGGTATCCTATTACAAATTTCCCATAAATTCTTTCAACAGGCAGTGAAGCCATTAGGCATCAATCTTGGAGCGGAAAGAGAATACGGCGTTGGTATGTTCTTCTTCCCACAAGATGAGTTATATCGTAACCAGGCAAAGAAGATGTTTGAAATCATCGTAGAAAAAGAAGGATTACAAATGCTTGGATGGAGAGAGGTGCCAACTCATCCAGAAACATTAGGACAAAAGGCAGTAGAATGCATGCCTTG
>CALZJY010000173.1 GCA_945787925.1 uncultured Anaerosporobacter sp.
TACCTATGACGAAATATCACAGGCCCTTCGCGGCAATGTAATAGATGGCACAGTCATTCCTGTATTAATGGGATCCGGAATCGATGCAAACGGTGCAGCAATGTTGATGCAAGTCATTGTAAAATACTTCCCATCCCCAGATAAGTTAGAAGTTAGCGGAACAAATAAGAAGACCGGAGAGGTATTCGAAGCCAACTATGATGTAAACAAGCCATTTACCGCAAAAGTATTTAAGACGATTGCAGATCCATTCATTGGTAAGTTCTCATTGTTCAAAGTAACATCAGGAAGAATCAAGGCGGATTCTACAATCTTTAATGTAAATACGGAGACCGAAGAAAAAATTTCAAGGTTATATGTATTTAGAGGGAAAGAGCAAATTGAAGTCAAAGAGCTTCAAGCAGGTGATATCGGTGCCTTAGGCAAATTAAGTAATACAAGCACAGGGGATTCTTTGGGAACAAAGGCAACTCCTGTAATGTTTGATCAAGCAGAGATATCTAAACCTTATACCTTCCTTCGTTTTAAGACAAAGAACAAGGGGGATGAGGACAAGGTTAGCCAGGCGCTAGCAAAACTTATGGATGAAGACCATACGCTTAAGCTGGTTAATGATAGTGAGAACCATCAGACGTTGTTATATGGAATTGGCGAACAACACCTTGATGGGAAGAACGCTGTTCTTGATTTAACAAGTTGTTATCCAAATATAAAGTAGATATCGAAACGATGAAGGCAAGAGTGCCTTATCGTGAAACGATCCGCAAGAAAGTGCAGGTTCGTGGTAAACATAAGAAACAATCTGGTGGCCATGGACAATACGGCGATGTATTGATGGATTTTGAACCATTGAATGATGTAGAGAAGGCTTATGTATTTGAAGAAAAGATCTTTGGTGGTTCCGTTCCTAAGAACTACTTCCCTGCAGTAGAAAAAGGCTTACAAGAAAGCGTACTCAAAGGACCACTAGCAGGGTATCCGGTCGTGGGTATAAAAGCTACGTTGGTAGATGGTTCTTATCACCCAGTAGATTCTAGCGAGCAGGCATTCAAGATGGCGACGATCCAAGCGTTCAAACAAGCATTTATGGAAGCTAATCCAGTACTTCTAGAGCCAATCGTAACGTTGAAGGTCGTAGTTCCTGATAAGTTTACAGGAGACGTTATGGGTGATTTGAATAAACGCCGTGGTCGTGTACTTGGGATGAATCCAATCAATGGTGGAAAAGAAGAAATCGTTGCAGATATTCCAATGGCTGAGATTCATGGATACTCCACAGACTTAAGATCCATGACGGGCGGCATTGGTGATTTCAGTTATGAGTTTGCAAGATATGAGCAAGCACCTCATGACGTGCAAGAAAAAGTCATTGCTGAAAATCAAAAAGAAGAAGCAAAGGCATAACATGCAATTGCTGTAGATAAAATAGGGAACGGGCAATCATACGAATGGTTGCCTGTTCTTTTGCGTATAAGAGAGGAAATCTTTTGGCAAGGAATACTACTTGAATTTACAAAATCTTTTTTGTAGAATAAGCGTTAGAATAAATAAAGGAGAGGAAATATGACTTTTATAGAATTATTAATCGCTTTACTGTTTGGTTTAGTTGAAGGTATTACCGAATGGCTTCCAATCAGTAGTACAGGACATATGATTTTGTTAGATGAGTTTGTAAAGTTAACAAGCAACAAAGACTTTAATAACATGTTTTTCGTAGTAGTTCAGCTCGGTGCAATCATGGCAGTCGTTGTGATTTTCTGGGATAAGATTTTTCCGTTTAAGAAAAAGGAAAGTAAGTTTTATGTGGATATGGGAATTATGGATTTATGGTTCCATATCGTAGTAGCAGTATTACCAGCAGTAGCAGCATCCGTATTTGATGATTGGTTTGAAGAACATTTAAACACATTCCCAGTAGTAGCGGCAATGCTAATTCTTTACGGTATCATCTTTATCGTTATTGAAAAGTGGAATAAGGGAAGAACTGCAAAAGTAAATTCCTTAAAAGATATCACATATACGACAGCGTTAATCATTGGTTTATTCCAAGTATTAGCGATCGTTCCAGGTACATCAAGATCTGGTGCAACAATCATTGGTGCACTTTTAATCGGTGTAAGCCGTACGGTAGCAGCAGAATTTACATTCTATCTTGCAATTCCAGTTATGTTTGGTGCAAGTGCGCTTAAATTATTAAAATTTGGTTTTGTATTCTCAACAAGCGAACTTTTAATTTTAGTAGTTGGTATGATTACAGCATTCGCAGTATCCATGTTCGTAATCAAGTTCTTAATGGGATACATTAAGAAGCATGATTTCACTGTATTTGGATATTATAGAATTGTATTAGGTATAATTTTATTAGGATACCTATTTGGAGTGAAATAATACAGAGGAGTATATTATGTTACAAAAGTTTTACCCGGAAAAATGGGTGACGTCAACATACTCCATTAACTTTGAAGAGCTATACAAAGAAGGCTATCGTGGCCTTCTTTTTGATATTGACAATACTCTTGTAAAGCATGGAGAAGATGCAACAGAAGAAGCAGAGCAATTATTTATAAGACTAAAGGAGATTGGCTTTGAGGTCTGTCTGATTTCCAATAACAAATTAGAACGTGTAGAAAGATTTAATAAGAATATCAAAGTAAACTATATCTACGATGCACATAAGCCAAGCCGCAAGAATTATCTTAAGGCAATGGAAGTAATGGGAACAGATCTTTCGAATACAATGTTTATTGGAGACCAGCTATTTACGGATGTATATGGCGCAAAGAGATGTGGCATGCATCATATCTTGGTGGAGCCGATTGATAAGAACGAAGAAATTCAGATCGTATTAAAGAGATATTTAGAACGTATCGTACTTCATTTCTATAAAAAGACACTAAAGTAAGTAGATTCTTATGAACATGGGAGGCGCATAGGATGAAAGAAAATATTATTTTAATTGGATTTATGGGTTCAGGAAAAACAACGGTAGGAAATCTTCTTGCAAAGGAAATGGGATATACCTTTGTAGATACCGATGAACTGATTGAAAAAAAAGCCAATATGACCATTGGCGATATCTTTGCAACCTATGGGGAAGAGGCATTTCGCAGCATGGAGTCAGAACTATTAGAGGAGCTGAATGAAACATTAGATCATGCAGTGATTTCTACTGGTGGAGGACTTCCGCTTCGCAAAGAGAATGCAGCTTTGCTACGAACTCTCGGTGTTGTGAATTATCTGCAAGTTACAAAAGAAGTAGTGTTAGAACGCTTAAAGGGAGACGAGACTCGTCCCCTTTTAGCGGGAGACAATGTGGAACAAAAGGTAGAAGAACTTCTTTCAAAACGAGATTCCATCTATCAAGACGCTTCTCATGTAACGATTGATGCAGGAAAAGGAGCACCAGAACAGGTAGCAAAAGACATTATTTTAAACTATACCTCCATGCCTAACTAAGAAATATTGGAATAATATTACAGATTAGGTACATATAAAACATAATAGAATATCGAAAATTGATGAAAAATAAAAGTATAATAAAAATAACTGTTGAAAAGTTAGACAACTTATTATAAACTTAGTAGAGTGATATATTTTAAGGAGGAGTTTTTTATATGGTATCAGCAGGCGATTTTAGAAATGGCTTAACTATCGAATATGATAATAGCGTATATCAAGTTATCGAATTCCAGCACGTAAAACCAGGTAAAGGTGCTGCATTCGTTAGAACTAAATTAAGAGATATTAAAAATGGTGGTGTTGTGGAAAAAACTTTCAGACCAACTGAAAAATGTCCACAAGCTCACATTGATAAGAGTGATAAACAATACCTTTACTCTGATGGCGAATTATTCCACTTCATGGATGTTGAAACTTTCGACCAATTCGCATTATCCGAAGAAGCTATTGGTGATTCTTTAAAATTCGTTAAAGAAAATGACATGGTTAAAATGTTATCTCACAATGGAGAAGTATTCGCAATCGAACCTCCAATGTTCGCTGAATTAGAAATCACTGAAACTGAACCAGGTTTCAAAGGTGATACAGCTACAGGTGCTACTAAACCAGCTATCGTTGAAACTGGCGCTCAAGTATTAGTACCATTATTCGTTGAACAAGGTGACAAAATCCAAATCGATACTCGTACAGGCGAATATTTAAAGAGACTTTAGTTCTCTTTTACAAAAAGACCCGAAGGCATATGCCCTCGGGTTTTTTGTTATTTGTCTTTTTTATTCAATTCTGCAGTAAGGGAATCGAGAATCTGATCGATGGCCTCATCTGCAATCTTTGTATCTAAGAAGAATTGACAGGCATCCTTTGCCTGTGCGATTAGCATTTCTAATCCATTTACCCCCAGAATGTTACGGTCTTTTGCCTCTTTTAATAGTTTTGTCGTAGTTGGGTTATAGATGATATCCACAACCGCAGTTAAATCGGCAAAAGGAGCAAGGGAGATTGGGGTGGCATCCACATTTGGGAACATGCCCACAGAAGTAGTATTGATGATAACGGAGGCATCCGCATGACATTCCATTGCTTCTTGGTATGTAATGGTAATGTCTTTTTGCGTACGGTTGGCAACTACGATTTCTTTTGCACCTAAGTCTTTCAATACTGCAAGGATAGCCCTGCTTGCACCGCCATATCCAAGGACAAGGACCTTCTTATCTTTGATTGTAATTTGGTGTTTGTTTAACGTGTAAAGGAATCCAGAGTAATCGGTATTGTATCCAGTAAGTACTCCCTCTTGATTTACGATCGTATTCACGGCTCCTACATGTGCTGCGCTTTCATCTAAGCGATCAAGGTATTCCATTACTTCGCATTTATAAGGAATAGTAACATTAATTGCTGCAAATTCTTTTGCACTCATAAAGTGATGGAACTCCTCGTTAGAAAGAGGAATCAAATCATACGTATAGTCTGCAAGCTGTTCGTGTATTACTTTTGAATAGCTATGTCCTAGGTGTTCTCCAATAAGTCCATATCGTTTCATAAGTTCATCCTTTCTAGTTATGTTTTTGCTATTCTAATACAAGCATCTATAGTTTGTAAAGGTAAAAAGGAATATTATTGTAAATCGCTCATATATTGAAATAAGATTTTAGGCACAGAGTACTTGTCTGTCCGAGCATAGAAAGGTGG
>CALZJY010000174.1 GCA_945787925.1 uncultured Anaerosporobacter sp.
CCGTTCATCTAACATGGTGCTCTTTACTGGATTCTTGATCATTCCGATCTTCTCTAAGAATTCAATGGCTTTCTTGTGTGGCGCAATGATAGAAATGGTATCTTCCTCACGAATGATAAATTCACCGTTTGGAATCACGATGTCTTCTTCTCGTTCTACAACACTCACTAAAATATCACATTTTAGCTTGCTATGTATTTCCATAACTCTCATTCCGTCAAGTACTGACCCGTGTTCTACTTTTAAATTCAATAATTCTACTCGTCCTCTGTGGAACATGTTGATATCGATTGCCGATGGGAAACGAAGAATTCTAGCAATTTCACATGCTGCTTCATATTCTGGATTGATGACCATGGATAATCCTAGCTCTTCCTTTAAAAATCCGATTTCTTTATTATAAATAGGGTTTCTTACCCTTGCTATCGTTTTACACTTTCCTGCTTTACGTGCAATCATGCAGCAAAGCATATTTAGCTCATCTGAGCCTGTTACCGCAATTAATAAATGCGCCTTTTCTATTCCTGCTTCCTTTTATATGCTGTAACTTGCACCGTTTCCCGTGATTCCAAGTACATCATAACTATTTGATAGTTCTTCTACTACCTGTTCGTTGCTGTCAATGATGGATATATCATGTCCTTCTTGGCAAAGTTGTTCTGCTAACGTGCAACCAACTTTCCCACAGCCCACTACTATAATCTTCATACTTACCTCCGATAACCCTCTCTGTTATACATACTAATGTGCAGACTATGCCTATTATATAAGAAACCTCGACAAAATTCCATCAAAACGGATAATTTTCTCACTGTCATTTAAAACCACTTCCAACAAATCCATCCAAGTACTAGTTCCCGTTCACTCCTATTCTTCTAAATCTCAGCCTCGTCTCATAAAATGTAGGTAAGAGAGTTTATAAGGGAGGAATTCACATGGGCGATAAAAATCCTGCTGCAAAGAAAAAGAAAGCTGCTCAAAAGGCACTTGCAAAGGAACGTTCTGCAAAACTTGCAAAAGGAAATGCCAAAAACGCTGCAAAAAAGAAAGCAAATAAGAAAAAATGAAACATTTATAACAAAAAGGGCACTAAGAAGTCCAAGCTTCTTCCAACTCCGACTTCTAGATGTGCCCTTTTTCCTTACTTCTTACTGCCTGCTTCTCGTTCCCTTACGCACTGGATCAACGGAACCCGTGGAAAATAACACGACTTTTTTCTGCCCCTCCTTCCCTACCTGACCAAGCAACTTTTTGATTCCCCAAATCTTTTCCACACGAATATAGCTTCCAAATATGATCACATCATACCCTTGTAATGTTTTCACAGTGGCCTTTTTCTCTTCTAACAAGTCACAACGTAATTCTTCCTGAATCCATTTCGCATATTTCTTGGTCAATCCAGTCTTCGACTTATATATCACGATTGCCTTCAATATGTCACCCCCGATTCATTCTACGTGTCCTTCGTTCTAAATATTCTTCTGCTGGTTTTTCCTTGATTTTCTTATATATAACTTTCTATCCCTATGTTGATTTATTCCAGCATCTAACTTATAATCTACAGCACATATTATTTATTACCACTTTATTAAAATTGTGGCATTTTTAAGGGAGTGCACATACATGAAACATAATACGAGAGTTGATTCTAGAACAATTCGTACAAAAGAAAAGATTTGGGAAACTTTTCGAAGTATGATTCTCGAAAAGGACTATACGGACATCACGGTAACGGAGCTTGCTACAAGAGTAGGCATTCACCGTAAGACGTTTTATCTTCATTATGAAAGCATGGATTCTTTATTCTTGGAATTACAAACAAAGATCATAGACGAAGTAAGCGCTATGATTATCCGCAGCATCAACGACTTAGGCACCTTAGATTTTGAGATAATGAAATACTATATTACGGAATTGATTGATCAGGATACACTGCTTTACCACCGCATCTTATTTAGCGACAGCTATCTTGCGGTCTATAGCCGTATTTTCGATGGCATCATCAAACAGATGACTCCACATATCCGTCATGTGTTTGCATTACCAGAAGAAGAAGCGATCATTATCACAAACTTCATCTTCACTTGCTGCTTTGACATAATGAGAAACTGTCATCGTAATAATCTAAGCATCTCGGATGAAAAACTAAATCAAATGTTATTTTCCTTGATTCATACAGGGATCCAAAACTTCTCGTAACATACAAAAGACCTCTGTCTCAAGAGGTCTTTATACATAACCTATAAAAGCTTGGTAATCCTTACAAGTAGGAGGAACTCCTCCTACTTGTCAAACAAAAAGGAGACACCTATGTACCAAATACATGTAAAACATTTTAATATCGAGCAAATCTGTTATTCCGGACAATGTTTTCGCATCAATAAAAACAGTCGTGGCTACTACGAAGTCGTTGCATTCGGACAGTATGTGGAGTTAATGCAAGAGGGCGATCTCGTTACCTTCCTATGTAGTGAAGAACAGTTTTATCAGTATTGGAACTCTTATTTTGCCTTGGATGAGGACTATGACGCCATCGTCTCACAAATCGATCCAGAAGATGAATATATGTTGACTGCCATGAAGTACGGCTGGGGAATGCGCATCTTAAAACAAGAGCTGTGGGAAATCGTCGTTTCCTTCTTAATCAGTCAGCAAAACAATATCAAGCGAATCCGCGGCTGTATCCAAACTATTTGCGAACGGTATGGAACGGAAAAGACAAATTCCTATGGGGAGACTTACTACTGCTTTCCTACTGCCCAGGCGCTCTCTCATATTTCCGAATTAGAACTTCGTTCCTGCAACTTAGGATACCGTGCCAAATACATCCTTCGCACGTCCCAGGCCATTGCATCTGGAGAATTTTCCCTAGAACATCTGAAGACGCTCCCTTACGAAGAAGCAAAACAGGAATTATTAAAGCTCTATGGAGTAGGAATCAAGGTGGCCGAATGCATCTGTCTCTATGGACTTCATCATCTCGATGCCTTTCCTGTGGATACTCATATTAAACATGTGCTAGAGGAACATTATGTGGATGGATTCCCATTTGAAAAATACCAGGGGGTTGCAGGCGTGTTCCAGCAATATGCCTTTTACTATGACCTCCATCCAGAGTTTCCTTCTTAAGTATCATATGGTACTTTTTTCTTAGGCATTACCTGTTGCTATTTTTCTAAGTCTGTGATAATATATCGTGCTACGTTAATTATATTTTTACTTAAGGAGACACGATGAATTCAAATCAAGAACGAATGAAAAACAAACCCATCTTTGCATTGCTTGTATCCATGGCGCTTCCTATGATGTTTTCCATGATGATCCAATCGCTTTATAATATCATCGATAGTATTTTCGTTGCGAAACTTGGAAATGATGCGTTTACAGCGGTATCCCTCATTTATCCATTACAAAATCTAGTTCTCGCAGTTGCGGTTGGTTTTGGGATTGGCGTCAATTCCTGCATCGCGATTGCAACAGGTAGCCAAGACAAGAACCGTGCAAATATCGCTGCTTCTACTGGAGTAGTGCTTAGTATTATACATTCCGCTTTATTTGTCCTATTTGGACTTTTGGCAACAAAGCCATTCTTACGAATGTTTACAGACAATGACACGATTATAACAATGGGTAGTCAATATGGCTATATCGTATTATGCCTTTCCTTTGGATGCTTAGTGCAAGTATGCTACGAAAAGATTTTCCAATCCATTGGTAATATGACGATTACGATGATTGTGTTAAGTGTTGGTGCCATCATCAACATCATCCTAGATCCAATCTTTATCTTCGGATATTTTGGATGTCCTGCCTTAGGCGTTGCTGGTGCAGCAGTTGCTACGGTATGTGGACAAATCAGTGGTCTTATCATTTACTTAGTATATTATAAGAAACGAAAAGACTCGATACCGGTTTCGATTGATAAGAAGTATGTAGTCTTTGATAAAGGAATTATTAAGCAGCTTTATGCCGTTGGGATTCCTTCTAGCATCATGATCGCACTTCCATCCATCTTAATCAGTAGTTTAAACTCTATGCTTGTAAAATTCTCAGCACTTCATGTATCTGTGCTAGGAATTTATTATAAATTACAGACATTTATTTACCTACCTTCGGGTGGAATCGTACAAGGAATGCGTCCAATTGTTGGATTCAACTATGGTGCAGGCGAAATCAAACGTGTGAAAAAGACATTAGATGTCAGTCTGCTCTTTACTGTAATCATCATGCTAGTTGGTACTGCCTTATCCTTGATCATACCAAAACAGCTTTTACTTATGTTTAACGCAGATGCTAAGATGCTTGAAATCGGAATTCCAGCATTAAGAATCATCAGTCTCGGATTTATCATCTCCTCTTTCGGGGTCATCTATTCTGGTGCATTCGAAGCATTAGGACAAGGAATGCCATCCTTAATCATCAGCTTACTTCGTCAGCTGGTAGTCATCCTTCCATTATCCTTTGTATTAAGCAAATTTATGGGAGCAACCGGCGTATGGATGTCCTTCCCAATCTCAGAAGCGATTGCATCCATCGTTTCCATTGTCTTAATGAGACGCGCGTTAAAACGCTTATAGATAGAAAAAAGGCTTGAATGAAATTGCTCATTCAAGCCTTTTTTAATTAAAGCTTTTCAATTCCGCCAATTGCAAGGAATACTTCCGCTACAATAAATAGAATGACCCATATTCTTGTGAACATATAGCGATAGCTCTTTTCTACTGTAGGATGTTCCATCCTATATTCCTTTATATTCTTTCGATTTCTGATTAAATAAATCATTGCGATGATAAACGCTACTGTAAGCACGGTAATATTAATGAAAGTTGCAACGTTTTCTCCTAGTATCTTTACAAAAAGACCATCCAAATCACTTACTGTATTATTCACAATATGCAATAGGATTGCCCATTTGATAGAGTATTCCTCTGTTACATATGCTAACACTAGGCCTACTAATACCGCAAAAATTCCCTGTATTAGATTTCCATGGAACAAGCCAAACAAGATGGACGATACGACAATCGCAAATACTTTTCCATACTTCTCAAGGCTTCGTAATACTGCCCCGCGGAAGATTAGCTCTTCTACGATTGGACCAAGGATTCCTGCA
>CALZJY010000175.1 GCA_945787925.1 uncultured Anaerosporobacter sp.
TAAATCAGATGGCCTCTTTCTTCGGGGTCTAAATGAAGACGGAGTTTCTTATGAAGCAGTCATCGTGCGAGAAGGTGAAAAATCACAAAAAAGAACGAGAAGCAAACAGGCGACTGCAACAATCGCAGCCGATGGTTCCATCGTGGTTGACTTAAAAGGACAGGTTGCAATTAAGAAAGTTACGATTACGGTAACTGGTACAAGCAGCAGAAAGCTAGCGGAGATTGCCCAAGTAGAATTCTTAAATGATATGGAAAGCAAGATTCCAGCACCAACCATTGCGTATCCAACAGCAGTTACAGCACAGCCGGGAAATAAAGAGTTTACGGTTACTTGGAACAAGATGAGCAATGTAACAGGATATGAAGTAGAAGTATCCAATGGTTCCGAAAAGGAAGTGCTTTCTACAGAAACAAACTCCATTACCGTAAAAGCATTCCAACGCGAAGAAATCAAAAATGGAATGAAGTTCAACGTAAGGGTACAATCTGTAAATGGCGATTGGAGAAGTGGCTATAGCAATGCCATCGAAGTAATTCCAAAAGCAAGCAGCGTGCCACCTGCTCCAGAAAACATTAAGATAGAAGGCGGATATGGTCTGTTAAATGTGTCTTGGAAGGCAATGGAGGATACAGACAGCTACCGCTTATACTATAGAGAACAAGGCACTACTGATGAATATAAACTGATAGAAAATATCACAAAGACGACAGCACAGATTACGGGATTAAAGAACAATACCAAATATGAAATTTACCTAGAAGGGGTAAATGAACTTGGTGTTGGTAAGAAATCCGTAGTTTGCATCGGTACAACGACTGAATTAGAGCATGCAAAAACAAGCAACTATAAGTTGATCAACGTGCCAACGGAAGATGGAAAGACAGCACACATTGCATCCGTTTCTTATCCGACAGCTGATCCGAAAAATGAATTTGCAGTCGTAGATAATAACTACGCGACAGACTGGATTCTAAATAGCTGGACTTCTGGTGGATATGCGGGAGGAATAAATGGACCAATCGTAACGTTTGATAACTTCTACAAGATGGATCGAATGATCGTTGTAGAAAGTACAAAACAGACATATGATTACTTTTATAGTAAAGTGAAGTACTGGGATAAAGATGGCAAGGCCCATGAAATTTCAGGAAGACATACCGTAAAGACGGATGCAGCTGGAAAGAGATATTATGAAATCAATTTACAAGAGCCAATCGTGACAAATAAGGTACAAATTGGCTTCTCTAATTATCTTGCGTACGACGATGGTATGATCTCTATTGCTGAAATGAAATTCTATCACTATGATTCCTTAGAAGAAGAAATTAGCGATTTATTTGAAGATGAAACACGCCTTACGTTAAAGCCGGGGGTTACGAAAGAAACGATTGACACGCTAGAACAGCGATTAGAAGTAAAAGATCCGGTAAGTGGAGAATACCATTTCAAAAAAGGAATCTTAGAAGTAGAACTTAAGAATGCACGTGCAATCTTAGACCAAGAACAATTGCGAGAAGCAATGAAAATCGATACGGCAGTAACGAAAGCAAACGACGGTCACCTTGGATTCCAAAATGGATTAAATGCATGGCAGCCATTAGGGATAACTGCCCATGAGGGAGAACAGTTAGTCATCTATGTTGGTAAGGAAGGTGCGAAAGTAGGAGACCCTACGGACCTTCGTGTGATTGCAAGCCAGGTACATGGGGAACACTCCGCTTGGCATAAGGTCGTGACAACGTTAAAGGTAGGACGTAATGAGATTACCGTGCCAAGAGTACATTCCATTGATGTAGAACATGGTGGTTCTTTATATGTAGAATATACAGGAAGAAACTCCAATGTAAACATGAGCGTACGTGTAAGTGGTGGTACGACGATTCCAGTGCTTAATGTTGCGAACATGACATCTGAGGCAGAAAAGAAAGCGGCAATCCGTGCGTATTTACAAGAGTTACACCCATATGTAGCAAGCTTAGAACGTATGCATAAGGAAGGGCATGAAGGACATCCAGAAACAAATTGTAACTATGGATATGATGCGAAAAACTGTATCTATAACGTGACAGAAGTAGTCATGGACCAAATGTATTATTCCGTTGCGGCAGAACAAGTAGCAAATGGAATCAAAGAAAGAGCAGGAAGCGACTCCTTAGAAGCCCAAGTAGAAGCAATGTATGACACGTTATGTGCAATGGAACAAGAAGTTGCGTTATTCTACCAACACAAAGGCTTAGTGGCATATCCAGAAGACAAAGAGGAATATCAGGCATTTGTGAAGAAGTATGGAGAAAAGAATAAGCTTCCACAAAGTAGATTAAATATCCGTTACCAAAGAATGTTTACTGGTGCATTCATGTATGCAGGCGGTGGACATATCGGAATTGAATGGGGCAGTATTCCAGGACTAATGAGCGGCCAAGTAGTGAAGCACAATGATGGCGCTTACGTAAGTGGTCAGTTATTTGGATGGGGAATCGCCCATGAAATCGGCCATATCATTAATCAGAGTGACTATACCGTTGCGGAAGTTACGAATAACTACTATGCACAGCTTGTATCTGCAAAAGAAACAAATGATTCCGTACGCTTTGACTATAAAGACGTATATGAAAAGGTAACGTCAGGCACGCTTGGACCATCCGACAATAAAGCAGTCGGAATCGCAATGTACTGGCAGGTACATTTAGCATACGATGAAGGATACAACTATAAGACGTATGCAACTTATGACGAGCAGTTTGATAACTTAATCTTTGCAAGAATGGATGCATATGCAAGAAATAATGAGATTGCACCAAAATTCAAAGATGGAAAAGCATTCACATTAAAGGATGCGAAAGATACAGATAACAACATCATGCGTCTTGCATGTGCGGCAACGAAGAAAGACTTATTAGATTACTTTAGAAGCTGGGGTATGGTTCCAGATCAAACAACGATTCTATATGCCAGCCAGTTTGAAAAAGAAACGAGAGACATCCAATATATTACGGATGAGGCTAGAGTATATCGAGTAGAAAACCGTGCTAACGCAGAACGTATCGAGCAAGAAACAAAAGCGGCGAAGCCAGAAGTACGTGTTGAAAACAAGAAAAACAGCAAGCAAGTAACGTTAGAGTTAGGTGCGACAGGCATTCCTGCAGAACGCTTATTAGGATATGAGATCAAGCGAAATGGCGTAACGGTAGCGTTTGTATCAGGGGAAGAAACGAGCTACGTGGATACGGTAACGATGAATAACCGTGTCGTAGAGTATTCCGTAATCGCTCACGATAAGTTCCTAAATAAGACAGAAGAAGTATATGCGACGCCAATCAAGGTGACTCATGACGGAAGCATCAGCAAGGACCGTTGGAATGTTACGACAAATATGAGTTCCGTGCTTGACCGTCCAACAGAAGACGATGTATGTGGAACGAATCCGACGAAAGCAATCACTACGGTAATCGATGATGATTATACGACTGTATATACAGGAAGCGTAGAAAAAGGAAATCCAGAAATCGTACTTGATTTAGGAGAAGTAGCGCAAATTGCAGGTGTACGCTATACAAAGGCTGATGAACATGCGATCCGTGAATATGAAGTGTATATCAGTAAGAATGGTGCGGACTGGACGCTTGTAAAAGAAGGTGCCTTTGATGCTGCTCAAAACGAAGAGACGATTTTCTTTACAAAAGAAGATGACAAAAAAGGAACACGTATGGACCTACAACAAGCTTCTAAAGTGAAGTTAGTCGTGAAGGGACAACAGACAGTTGGAATCAAAGAACTTGATATCGTCGGAGAACCGGATGATAACGTGGAATTAGTAGAAAACGGCATCGGTATCTTACAAAAAGATCTTGTAGTAGACGAAACGAATGGTGAAGCGATTCCGGCAGGTTCCATCGTAGTGACAGGAGAGTATACAGGACATCCAGCGTATAATGTGGTGTTATTAATCGATGCAGATACAGACAAAGTAATTGGCGGAAGCCAATATATCTTTGCAGCAGATCCAAAAGATGAGTCTCTTGGTGCAGTAAGCAATGGTACATGGTTATACGTAGTAGAGCCATATGCAGATGGCAAATTACCAAAGAATATTAAGGCGGAATTATACCGTGTGGATGACGCAATCACGTTAGAAGGACAAAGATTGGTAAGTGACACGTTAACGGTACAAATGCCAACAGAGTTAAAAGAAATTACGATTCAGAAATAATAGAGAGAGGGAAACGTATGAGAAATAGAAAAGCAGTGCAGGCAGCCGCGCTGTCACTTGTTTTGATCCTAGGAAGTACAAGCGTAATACCGGAACGTATTGTATTTGCAAACGGGATAGAAGCAACTGCTGTTTCCTTTGATCGTTCCGTTCCAAAGGGTAAGGATGCAGGCCTTATCCTTGGAAAGGAAACAGGGAAGAACAAAAGGGAACTAGCAATAGAGCTAAATGATGAGTACACGAAAAGTGTGGCATCCTTAGAAGTAAAAATACAATTTGAAAAAAGCAAGATTCATGGAGTCAAACTTGCTTGGGATAAGAGTCTTTCTTCCAATGCGCGTAGAGCAAGCTATAATGCCAACACAGGCGTGTTAAGCATCTATGTAGTAGGAAAGAAAGATTTACGAGAAGGCAATCGAGTAAATCTTGGTACGATCGAAGTGGAAAGCAAAGAAACGAAGGCGTTTGAGTCAGTAGTATCCATGCAGGCAGCAAAGATTGTAACGCTTGCGCATAAGAGTGAAACACTTCGCGTGGTGACGGATGGACAAACGATCGGGTATACACCGACAATTGTGCCGGTGCCAACGAAAGAGCCAGTAGTAGTTCCGACTGCTACACCAACAGCCAAACCAACAAACAAGCCAACTGCTACACCAACAGTGAAGCCAACAAACAAACCGACCGCAAAGCCAACGGTAGCACCAACGAAAAAGCCATCCGTAGTAAAGGTTTCCGCAATCACATTAAATAAAAAAGAGGTTACGGTCAAACCAGGCAAGACGTTTGGTTTAAAAGCCGTGGTAACTCCATCCAATGCAACCAATAAAGCGGTTTCCTATAGCAGCAGCAATACAAAAGTTGCTACCGT
>CALZJY010000176.1 GCA_945787925.1 uncultured Anaerosporobacter sp.
ATTCTCTCATCAAATATAATGGCGAATCATCCATTCTGATCATGCCTTGGAAATCCCTCTCAATCTGTTCCACTGCATCCTTTCCAAGGTATTCCTTAGAGTCTAGGTTGTTATCTTGATACATATACGTCGTATATTCTGCAGTTCCCGATAATTCTTTCGTATAATCATAGCCTTGTTTCTTTAATCCTTCTAATACAGAAACATCCTTATCTCGATATCCAAACAACGTCATATCGGAACGGTTGGTTTCTTCTAAGTTATTATTAAATGCATTAACTAACGATAATGCCGAAGACATGATACCGATCGTAAGAAGTAACATGATGGAAATGATCGTCATGGATATTTTCATCGTATTTACCCTGCTATTGATCTGGCGAAGGACAAACATGTTAAGGCCACGGTAATACGTATTCTTTCTCATCTGCACCATCTTTAATAAGAATCCTGCTAAAGAGGAGAATAATAAGTAAGTTCCGATCGTACCTAAGATTAACATGATGATTGCTTCGGTTAAATCCTTTGTTAACGCATGACGAACACGAAGCATATAGTATGCAGCTCCGATACAAATCATGCTTGCAATAAACATTAACACAGAGATCCATGTCTTCTTTACTTTTAATACTTCATTCTTTCTAGAAGCCATTAATAAATCGATTAGCTTATAACGATTTACTGTAAATACGTTAAATATCATAACTAATCCATAGATAATTCCAAAATACACGCATGTCTTGATTACCGCACTGCCAGAAAAGGCAAAACGATAATCGGACATATTTGCCTCAAATAAATGAATGATCAATACCGACATTCCTTGAGAAATAAAAATTCCGATAAAGATTCCCACGATTAACGATAAGATACCAATAATTAATGTCTCAACAAGAAGGATCTTTCCAATCCTTCTTTTGCTCATTCCTAAGGATTGATAGATTCCAAACTCCTTCTTCCTTCTACGGATTAAGAAATTGTTTGCATATACGATCAAGTAACCAAGGATAATGCTAACGACTACGCTGATTACGGATAACAGCTGTACCATGCTCTTAATCAGGTTTGTCTTGGATGCTGATAAGGTAGACATCGCTGCCTGAGAATCCATAGAGTTGAATGTATAGAAAATGGCTACCCCGACAATCAATGTGATAAAGTAAATCGTATAGTTCTTGAAGCTATTTTGAATATTCCTTAACGATAATTTAAAGGACATCATTGTTATCACCTCCAAGCAGGGTTACTACGTCGATAATCTTATCAAAGAATTGCTTTCTCGTATCTCTTCCTCTGACTAACTCATTGAAGATTCGTCCATCCTTGATAAAGATGATTCTTCGGCAATAACTTGCAGTGAACGCATCGTGAGTAACCATGATGATCGTTGCATCTAACTGTCTGTTTAATTCCTCAATGCTTTCTAGGAACATCCTTGAGGACTTGCTATCTAGGGCACCTGTTGGTTCATCGGCAAGCACTAGCTTTGGATTGGTGATTAATGCTCGTGCACAAGCTACCCTTTGCTTTTGTCCACCGGAAATCTCATATGGGTATTTATGAAGGATCTGATTGATTCCAAGTGCACCTGCGATTACCTGGATTCTTTCGTCAATCTCAGCTGCTGGCATCTTCTTGATGGTAAGTGCTAATGCGATATTCTCATAAGCTGTCAGCGTATCTAATAGGTTAAAATCCTGAAATACGAATCCAAGATTATCTCTACGGAACTCATTGAGCTTGTTACCGCGAAGCTTTGTAATGTCCTTGCCGTCTACTCGTATATGGCCGGAAGTCACATTATCGATCGTACTGATACAGTTAAGAAGAGTCGTCTTACCGCTTCCGCTGGCCCCCATGATTCCCACGAACTCACCCTTTTCTACCTCGAAAGATAAATCGTCGATTGCCTTTGTAATGTTTCCTTTATTTCCATAATACTTCTCTACGTTTTGAACTTCTAATAATGTATTCATATTTCTTCCCTTCCTATCTTTGTTTTCTGTTTCCTTTTGATAGTTCTAATTATAAAGATTTCTTAGAAGGCAGCCATTTGATTCCATTACATTTTCCTTACATTTTTGTAAGACTAACGTTCGAAAAAGTAACTTGTCTTTGGAAATGTGATTGCAACCGTCGTATATTCTCCTTCTTTTGATGTAATCTTGATCGTATGATGCATCTTCTTTAACAGCTTGCTGCAGATATAAAGTCCCATACCTGTCGTCGCTTCCCGCTTTCGCCCATTCGTTCCTACAAAGCCTTTGTTTAATACCTTAGGCAGTTCGGATTCCTTGATTCCAAGCCCGTTATCTGTAATCTTTAACGTCACCTTCTCCGCATATGTACTGGCGGAAAACGTGATGACTGGCGCCTTTTCGTTTCGATATTTCACGCAATTGGTAATGATTTGGTTCAGTACGAAGACGAGCCATTTGCTATCAGTCATTACTTGGGCATCGAGTTCCTCTAGTTCCACCCGAATGCGATTGCCAATTAGTGCCTTCTTGTTCGCCTTGATAGACGTTCTAACGATGCTCTCTAAGGACTGGCTGGCAATTGCATAGTCCTTTTCTATCTCGGTCGTCTTCGAGTAATAGAGCGTCTGCTCGATATAACCTTCAATCTTCTCCATCTCTTCCTTGATGCTCTCAGTGACTAGACTCTTATGGTTCTCCGTAATCAGCATTACATTGGTGACCGGCGTCTTTACCTCATGTACCCACATATCGATATACTCTTTATACTCTTTTAGTCCTCGCTTATATACATTCAGCTCGTCCATCATATTCTTATTAATATTCGAAAGCCCTGCCATCACGATTCTTCCTTCTAAAAATGAAGGTCTTGGCATCAATTCGCAAATCAGATATTTGTGGTCTAAACTATCTTTGCATTTTTCCATCTCCTTATAAAAGCTTCTTTTCTTTATATATTCAACAAGAAGTGGCAAGAGAGTTACCGCAATTTGCCCGACCAATGTCAGATAGATAATAAACCCATTACAATCAAATACGACCATCGCTCCGATGAGTAACGCCCAAAATCCCAGCTGCATCACAAGATAGTACCATTTATCTTTTATAAATTCATATAGTCTCATTGTACGATATACCCCTGTCCTCTCTTCGTTTCGATTACATTGCTTACGCCTGCTTCCTCTAGCTTCTTACGAAGCCTGTTGATATTTACCGTAAGCGTATTGTCATCCACAAACATGTCATTGTCCCATAAAGCGTCCATCATCTTGTTTCTAGATACGATGCTTCCACGGTTTTCAATCAGGATGGAAAGGATTTTTGTCTCATTCTTCGTAAGCTCTACTTCCTTCTCTCCTACCATGATGCAGCTTTTCGCCATATCAAACAAAAATCCATTCATCGCGATGGATGTCTTTGTCGTTCTCTCTAGGCGGCGTAAGATGTTATTGACTCTGGCAAGCAGAATCTGGGTGTTAAATGGCTTTGTAATAAAATCATCTGCCCCATATGTCATGGAGATCAGCTCATCCACTTCGGTATTCCTTGCCGTAATGATGATGACTGGGATATCGCTTAACTTACGAAACTCCTGGCATACATAAAGCCCATCCGTACCAGGAAGGTTTAAATCCAACAAGATCAAATCTGGGTCAATCTGAATGGCCTGCGGTATAATCTGGTCAAATTCCGTAATTGCATCCACATGAAATTGATTGTTGGTAAAAAACGTACGGAGTTCCTCCCTTAATTTAGGATTATCCTCAATAATTAATAACTTTTTCATATTGTCTTTGTTCTTCCCTTTCTAAAAATGTGAGCAATTCTCCATTGAGCCGGTTATTCTTCTCGTTTCTTCGTTGTTGTTCTACAAAAGGCCCTGACATCGTGGTCTCTCCACAAATATCCACACCCATTACCCATGCCTTTTGTATGATATATGTAAGAATTCGTTCCAACTCCATTACGGACATGGTTCCCTGATCCCAATTGGTAGCTGCCTCCCGCTCGCTTAATACGTCTTTGTCTATGCTCAAATATACTGGCGTGCCAAATTCAAGTGCTGATAACGCTCTCCAGATTCCTTGTCCCTTGCATTCCTCCTCGCTAAAAAACGAAACACCAGCTTCTTCTTTACTCTCTGCAAGAGAGTTTCTCTCTGCAAGAGAGTTTCTCTCTGCAAGAGATGTCTCTCCCACTCCTAGCTCAATGACCCTTTCCACATAAGGATTTTCCTTTAACATCGCTCCTACCCATGAACCACAACTAAGCATCCCCTCGCAGAAACTCCTTTGTAAATCCGTATGATGGTCAATGACGACTAATGTAAATGGCTCATGAATCTGGTCCGTCCATAGTTTGGTCATATAATGATAGTTTCCCGAATCAAGCATATGGATTCCTCTCCAAGTATGCCCCTCCATCCGCTTCTTAATCTGTTCTTTGGCTTGTTCTTCCAAATAACAGTTTGTTCCACGAAGGTCGGTACAATCCATCCATTGATAAGATTCCCTCTGTAACATGCTCTGGTTCTCATAGACATGAGAAAAATTCATTACCGTAACATCATTCCATAGTTTCATATCAAATATCACCTCACGCCTCCATCATACCCTAACAACGCCCATAATACAATGGATAGAGAATTGCACCAAAGAAAGGGGAAGCCCCACATAGCTCATCACTATGCTTTACTTCCCCTTTTCCCCTATCTCCTATTCTGTTCTTCAACCAAATGGCTCGCCCCATAAATCTTGCGTAACTTTGGCTTTTCAATCTTTCCAGTCGGATTCCTTGGAATCTTTGCAAATACGATCTTCCTTGGCCGCTTATATCTTGGAAGCTTCAAGCAAAACTCCTCCATCTCTTCCTTCGTCATGGAATATCCCGGCTTAATCTCTATAATTGCTGCGGCAATCTCTCCTAAGCGCTTTTCTGGAAGTCCAATCACAGCCACATCATGGACCGCATCGGACGTACGGATGAAATCCTCTATTTGGACAGGATAGATATTCTCTCCACCGCTGATGATGACGTCTTTCTTACGGTCAACCAACATGATGAATCCATCCTCATCCTTTTCTGCCATAT
>CALZJY010000177.1 GCA_945787925.1 uncultured Anaerosporobacter sp.
GCACGACGTTCGATTGTAAGACCGTCAATTTTCTTAAATTCCACTTTGCCGTCTTTTACTTCGTCTGCTAAAAGGTATTCTAATACTCTTTGTGCTTGTGCTGTGATTGCAGGACCGATTCCATCTCCACCGCAAACACCGATTACGATTTTTTCAAGAGCACTGTAATCAACAAAGTCACCTTGTGCCTTCATCTCATCTACTCTTTTTAATTGCTTTTCCAATAATTTACTAAAATGTTCTTTGGCAGCTTCGATTTGTTGTTGATACATATTGTTTCCTCCATTATTCAATTGAATGTATGTATAGTTGACACCAATTAGTGTAACACATTCGTTTCTTTCTTTCCATAATTTATAACAATGTAATTCCTAGCTCTTCACATGTGGCATCGATGACATGTAATAACTCGTCATCTGTAATTACCGTAACACGGCCTTCGTCATACTGTCTGTCTACCCATTCCTTCACCTGCGATACGAGTGGATCCGCTTTGCTGATTTTCTTCTCCTCTGGCAATTTAAAATATGTATTGATCCAATGAGCGATTCCAGCAAGTCCCGACGTATTGGATACAGCAACCAATACTGGACGTTTTAAAAACTTATCCGTATCGAAGATATTGTAGATTTCTTCATTCTTTAATAATCCATCGGCATGGATTCCTGCTCTTGTAACATTGAAGTTACGTCCTACAAATGGCGTTCTAGATGGTACGCGATATCCGATCTCTTTTTCATAGTATTCTGCAAGTTCGGTAATCACCGTCGTATCCATTCCGTCTAATCCGCCCTTTAATTGGGCATATTCGAATACCATGGCTTCTAATGGAGTATTTCCTGTTCTCTCTCCAATACCGAATAAGGAACAGTTGACACCACAAGCACCATATAACCATGCGGTTGTGGAATTGGTTACTGCCTTATAGAAGTCATTGTGTCCATGCCATTCGATTTGTTCGGAAGGCACTCCTGCGTGCATGTTTAATCCATAAATGATTCCCTGCACGCTTCTTGGGATTACGGCACCGGCGAAGTTTACGCCATATCCCATCGTATCGCAGGCACGAATCTTAACTGGGATGTTGTATTCTTCCCCAAGCTTCATAAGTTCTAAACAAAATGGAATTACGAATCCATAAATATCAGAACGGGTAATATCTTCTAAATGGCAGCGTGGCGCTACCCCTGTCTCTAAACATTCTCTTACTACACTTAGGTAATGGTTCATTGCCTCTCTTCTTGTCATCTTCATCTTATAGAAGATATGATAATCCGAACAGCTCACTAAGATACCCGTCTCTTTTAATCCGATTTCTTTTACTAGTTCGAAATCCTTTTTGCTTGCACGAATCCATGAAGTAACTTCTGGGAACTTATATCCCCTCTCCATACATTTGTACACAGCATCTCTATCTTTTTTACTATATAAGAAAAATTCGCTTTGTCTGATGATTCCGTTCGGACCACCAAGTTTATGTAAATAATCGTACATCGTTACAATCTGTTCCGTCGTATATGGCGCTCTGGATTGTTGTCCGTCACGAAATGTTGTGTCCGTAATCCATATATTCTCTGGCATATTATGTGGTACGATTCGATCGTTAAATGCAATCTTTGGTACTTCATCATATGGGAATAAGTTTCGGAATACGTTAGGTCTATCAGTATCAACTAATGGGTACATATGCTCTTCAAGTTGAAGCAAATGATTCTGAGGGTTTTTATACACTCTTCTGTTTTCCATATTACCACTCCTCCTACTGTTTTCCTTGTCTTGTATCATTGTATACAATCGTACACGCAATGTCAAACTTGGATTTTCCAGTATTTTCTTTTTAGAGTATATTCTAATGTATTGTCTTTTTATTCCTTTTTCCATAGTTCTGATGCTCTCAATCCCCTTATTTTACAACACTTTTCGCCATTCTTTCTTTCTGTTTTCCTGCCAAAATTTCACGCTGGTAAAAAAAGAGTTTCACTGTTTCGCTTTAACATTCTAAAGTAAACCTTCAAAATAAACTTATTTTCTAAAGTCATTTTTTCTCCTTTTTTGGGATGTTTTTACAGTTCTACCATCGAAACTGCTATCTTACAGACCACAACAAAGTGTGCATTCTACGCCCTTCTTTTTAGGGCGTTTTTTATTGCATAGGGGATTCTTCGCAATTTCCTATGCAATAAAAAAGGAGCCCATCTTTCCGACATGGACTCCCTCTGCTTATCTATTTTGCTTTCTCTTTCGTCCTCTATATCGTAACATTAGGAAAACTGTGATCAGACTCAATACGATCGTACCTCCAATCGAACACCCTACTACCACAGTACGATTATGAAGCATTCGAACCATGAGATCTGTCGTAATATAGAGATTGGAAATCGTAAGCTCATTTTGATTTCCTGCTTCATCCGTCGCAACGATTCGTACCGATTGTGCTTGGTTGCTACTCCCGACCTCTATAAAGTACTGATTCCCCTCTGTCTTGTAAGTGGATTCCGTTCCATTTACATAGATTTTGACATCATTTAACTTGATATTGTCATCGACACTGAACGATACGAGGCGCTTCGTCTCATTATAGGTACCTCCCTCTGAAATATTGATAGGAACTACCCTTGGAGCCGTACGGTCGATTCCAAACCATACTAACGCCTTCTTTCCCGTTGCCACATTCTCATTCACATTTCCTGCCTCGTCCTTTGTATAGAATGCAAACTGATACACGCCATCCTCTTTCATCAATTCTTTCGAAATCCGATACTGGTACGTATACCACTCTCCGTTACCACCAGAACACACCACGATATAATCCTTGTTCTCTACCAAATCCCGCACTGTATCATTACAAATCATACGCACCAAGGATTTGGATGGATCCACCGCATTGATATTGACTTCGCTTAGCACGACGTCAAACCCGCCGTTAATATATTTTCCTGAAGCTTTCTGCAACATCTCGCTAAACTCATAGGTGGAACCAAAACGATTAATCGAAAAATGCACTTCTTTCTTTGTCTCATTTCCGGCAAGGTCCCTGCTTTCCACCTTCAGCCCATATACTTGGTCAAACTCCTTCTTCTTTGGAAAACAATCTAAGGCAAAACGGTATCCCTCCTCTACCTTCTTGACTTGCGGATGGACCGTTAACACCTTTCCCTTTCCTGTCATGATCTGAATGTTGGTTCCATGTTCCTGATAATTCGTATCCCTTACTGTGATGGTTGGAACGACCCTGCCATTGTATGCCTTATGCTCTTCCACCCCATCAATGGAAATGATTGGAGCAGACTTGTCCACGATAAAATGATACTCGTTGGAAGACTGGGCCATGTTGCCTGCCTTGTCAGTACATTTTACCTGCAAGGTATATTCCCCCTCTTGTTGGAAATCTAATGCTAAGACATAGTGTTCCTTTCCCTGTTCTATGGTATGTAGTTTCGGATAGGCAATGGACTGCTTCTTATTCTTGGCTTCCCCTGTCACCTCTACTCGGTTTAAGTCAAAATTACGCTCAGTAATCTTAATCCTTGCCTGCACAGATTGCCTAAAATAGTTTGTATTTCGCAACTGTCCATTGATAGAGACCTCAATTGTAGGCTTTGTCTTATCAATGGTAAATACCTCTGCCGTTGCCTGCTCGGATATATTTTGAGCAAGATCGGTTGCGACTGCATGAAGAGTATACTGGCCATCCTCCTGAAATGACAGTGTAGCCGTATACGTCTCTCCATCTTTTTGCTTCCTCCAACCGCTAAGCTTTGGAACGCTCCCTAGCGTATTCTCTAATTTTAATGCCACATGATCTGGAGAGAAATTCCTGTCCTTGACCTGGATGGTCGCCACTCTGCCCTCCTTATAGTAGGATGATGGATTCGTATGGTCAAATGCAATGGATACCTGCGGACGTGATTTATCGATACTTAAACATGTCTCCTTCTCTGATTGGTTTCCGCTTCGATCTGTCAAAATCACATGTAGACGGATTCGATTGGTATTTCCCGAAACCTTGATCTTTCCTTGTAGATGGGTTACAAGGTTTTTATCCGTTTCAAGAATCTTAAATGGCGTCTGTGCTTCCAAGATCTGCCCCTGTAGCGACACCTCTAACTTGCCCTTTTGCTTCTCTTGTCCATCCTGCTGCACTTCCCATTCTACCGAGCGGATTCCTTTAAAATAATTCGCAACATCCACAGTAATTGGAACATCCTTTTCATATAACGGGATTCCGGTCTCGTCCTTTTTGGCCGTCTCTGGCGCTGTAAATGCGATTTTAGAATGCTTGTCTTCTTTACCGTTACTGTCGATTACCATGCCGTATGGTTTCGCAAAGTGGGTCGTGGTATTTTGTACTTCATCATAGGCTCTCGCACAAATCTTTCCCTTAAATGGCTTCTCTATGAGAAAAGATGCATTTCCCTCTTTATCGATTGGGACTCGTTTTTTCTTTGACTCGACCCCTTGTGGATCCTTTTCATAATCCACTAAATAATACTCGATTTCTTTCATTCCTGAAGATGGCGCCTGATCTGCTGCAGAAATGGTCACCTTCGTAGGTCCATTAAAGAAGTACCCGTACTCCATTTCCTCCATCAGCTTATCCTTGTTCTCCTGGACACCCACTGCCTCAAACGCAAATTTCGTAATGATCGGTTGTCTATCATCTACATAAATCGTCCTTGTCTTCGTAGTAACATTTCCGGCATTATCATAAACCGTGAGTTGAACCGTATAGCTTCCGTCCTCGCTTTCTCCTGCTTGTGCGCTATTGATTACAAAGGAGGTTTCTTCTATCATTTCTTGTTCCGTCTGAGGAAGCTTCTGTCCATTTGCTTGGACCGAAACCGCTTTCCCATTTATGGCTGCCTGAATGTTACGAATTCCGGATAATGGATCATCTACTTGCATCCTCATATCTTGATGAGTGGCATACCAATCCAGCGCTCCTTCTTTTTGATAGTCTGGATCTGGCAGGCCGATTTGAATCTCTGGCCTTGTTGTCTCTATACATACCCAGGAATGATAGGAGGAATTAATG
>CALZJY010000178.1 GCA_945787925.1 uncultured Anaerosporobacter sp.
GCAGCGCCCTTGCTGCCGTGTTATTAGATCAGCCAGTGGAGATGGTGACAGGAAAAGGGGCAGGACTTAGCAAAGAAGGCATCCACCATAAATGCGAAGTCATCAAGAAGGCACTTCAAACATATGACTTAAGCAGGGAACGCCCATTAGAATTGCTTGCTACTGTAGGAGGATTTGATCTTGCAGGGCTTACTGGCGTATTCCTAGGAGGCATGATGGATGGATTTATTTCTTCTGTAGCCGCACTTTTAGCATGTACGATGAATGAGTCCGTGCGCGACTTTATCTTTGCTTCCCATGTATCCAAAGAGCCAGCAGGAAAATTATTATTAGAGAAGTTAGGAAAAGAAGCCATCATCCATGCAGACTTATGCTTAGGAGAAGGAACGGGAGCACTTGCGGTAGTTCCGTTATTCGATATGATGGAGACGATTTATCATACGATGAGTACCTTTCACCAGATTGGTATGGAGGACTACAAAGAACTATGATTACGTTGGTGTTAGGCGGAAGCGGCAGTGGAAAGAGTGAGTTCGCAGAAGACTATGTCGTAGGAAAAGGCAGTTTGCCAAGGTACTATATTGCGACAATGGTGCCGATGGATGAAGAATGTGAGAAGAAAGTACTTCGCCATAGGGACATGCGAAAAGAAAAGCAATTTCAGACGGTGGAACGGTATACCCATGTAGGAGACCTTTCCTTTGAAGAGGAAGGAATCATATTGCTCGACTGCATGTCAAACCTTTTGGCAAATGAGCTATACCGAAAGGAAGGACGAAACAAAAATACCGCTCACATAATCGTTTCGGATTTGGTCACCCTTGCAAGCAAGGCGAAAGAATTAGTCATCGTATCCAATGACGTATTTTGCGAGGGCAAGGAATATGATGCATTTACGATGCAGTATCTTGACTGCTTTGCATCGGTTCACCGGGAACTTGCAAAGGTGGCAGACCAAGTCGTGGAAGTGGTATATGGAATACCGATTTATGAAAAAGGAGGAATTGGACATGAAACAACTTGCAAGTAGCCTGGTAATCGCATTTGCAATGTATTCCAAGATTCCAATGCCTAGGGTGAACTGGGAGAAGGAAAACATGCAATATGCCATGTGTTTCTTTCCGTTGATTGGAGGAGTGATTGGTGCGCTCCTGGTAGGGTGGAATCTGCTTTGCGCCTCCTTGGGATTTGGCATGATGTTAGAAAGTGCGGGCTATGTGGTAATCCCGATTCTCGTAACGGGAGGAATCCATATCGATGGGTTTTTAGACACGGTCGATGCATTAAGCTCATACCAGCCAAAGGAGCGTAAGCTTGAAATATTAAAAGACCCTCATACGGGGGCATTTGCAATTATTTATGGAATTGCGTATGGAATCTTCACATTTGGACTTTGTTCTGAACTGGCAGGAGTTCCAGCGAATCGTAAGGTTTGGATTGTGGTCGTGCTTGGCTTTATGTTATCGAGAAGCCTCAGTGGACTAGGCGTTGTCACCCTTCGTTCTGCAAAGACGAGCGGATTGCTAGCGATGTTCCAAAGTGCAGCAAAGCAGCGTTTGGTTGCCTGTGTGATGGCAGTATGGATTGTGGCAGTAGGAGCCGTCATGGTAGTAGTAGCCCCTATGATGGGGGCGGCAGTACTCGTAGTGTCGGCAGCCGTATTCGCTATTTATCGATTTGTGGCATACAAGCAGTTTGGAGGAATCACAGGAGACCTTGCTGGGTTCTTCCTAGTATTATGCGAACTTGGAATCTTGGCAGCCATCGTGGTTGCAAGCAGATGGTAGGAGGAGACAGATGAAACTAGTAGTCGGAGGATATGGCCAAGGAAAGGCGGCATTTGCTTGTGAGAAGTTTGGGTTCCGTGCAGAAGAAGTGGTAGACGGAAGAGAGGCTTCCTTAGAGGAACTTGCGGCTGCCAAAGTGGTAAGAAACTATCACCTTTATTTAAGAAGGCTGATGGAACAAGGTGAATCTCTAGAGAAAGCAAATGACGAGCTTTTAAAACGCAATCCACACGTCATCCTAATCGCGGATGAGATCGGATGCGGCTTAGTGCCATTAGAGGCAGCCGAGAGGGAGTACCGCGACGTGGTAGGACATCTCTTATGTAAGGTTGCAGCAGAGGCAGAGCAAGTGTACCGTGTGTTCTGCGGGATAGGAAGAAGGATAAAATAAATGAAGATTAGCTTGGTCCGTCATTTTCAGACGGAGGGAAATAAACAAAAACGATATATCGGAACGACGGATGAGCCATTAGCGGCGGATGCGTCAGTGGGTATAGAGCGTCAGGTATACGAGACACCGGACACCCTTTATGTGAGTCCGCTGCTTCGATGCAGGCAGACCGCTGCGATTCTCTATCCAGAGAAAGTGCAGCTTGTATGCGAGGAGTTGCGGGAATGTGATTTTGGAGGATTTGAAAATAAGAACTATAAAGAGCTTTCAGGGAATCCATCCTATCAGGCATGGATTGAGAGCAACGGCACGTTGCCGTTTCCAAACGGAGAATCCCGCGAGGGATTTCAGACAAGGACGGTAAACGCGTTTTATTCCTGCGTAAGAGAAGCCTATGAAAAGGGCAGCAAGCATATTGCATTGGTCGTCCATGGTGGTACGATCATGAGCATTATGGAAGCCGTGACAGGAAGAAAAGGAAGTTATTATGAATGGCAAGTGGCCAATGGGAATGGCTTTGAATTTTCAATTGCCCTAGGCAAGGACGATACGTTAGAGAATGTGGCAGTAGCAGGGGAACAAATTAAGAAGTTAGAAGGAATGAGGAATACAACATGCATATAGCAATCGTGGCAGTACTTGCCTATCTATTGGATCTTGTATTTGGAGATCCCTATTGGATGTGGCACCCGATTTGTGCAATTGGAAACTTAGTGAGTTATTTGCGTAAATGGGCAAAAAAGGCTGGCAAGGGAGAGAAAGGACGCGAGCTATTTTTCGGTGGTGCATTAGTAGCCATTACCCTTGTGGTAAGTACGATGACGGCAGTCTTTGTATTGTTAGTGGCAAATGCCATCCATCCAGCAGTGGGCTTTGTAGTCGAAGTCATCATCGCATATCAAATGTTTGCCGCAAAATGTTTAAAGACGGAAAGCATGAAGGTATATGATGCGTTAGCAAAGAACGATATCGAAGGTGGAAGAACAGCAGTTTCCATGATCGTAGGAAGAGATACGGCTTCCCTTACGGAAGAAGGAATTATAAAGGCGGCCGTAGAGACCGTAGCGGAAAACAGCTCCGATGGAGTAGTTGCGCCGCTATTCTATCTGATCTTATTCGGAGTGCCAGGAATGGTATGTTATAAGGCAATCAATACGATGGATTCCATGGTGGGATATAAGAATGAGACATATCTATATCTTGGAAGGGCGGCAGCAAAATTAGACGATATGGCAAACTACATTCCAGCAAGATTAAGCGGGTTATATCTAATCACAGCATCGTTTCTACTAGGTTACGATGGCAAGAATGCATGGAAGATGTTCGTAAGAGACCGTTATAACCATGCAAGTCCAAATTCTGCACAGACAGAATCTGCGATGGCAGGAGCCTTGGGCGTAGGCCTTGCAGGAGATGCGTATTATTTTGGAACGTTATATAAGAAAAAGACTATTGGGGATGCCAAACAGCCAATTCAATTTGGCCATATCAAGGATGCGAACCGCATTTTATATGGCATGAGCTTCTTGGCAGTGTTCTCAATGGCAGCAGTACGAGTGCTTGTTTGGGCATGGTAGAAAGATAGGTGGAGACAATGTACCAACATGGTGGAGATATTTATGGAACACCCGTAGAACTTGATTTTTCAATCAATGTAAATCCATTAGGAATTCCAGACGAAGTCGTAGAAGCAGCATGCAACGGGGTAAGGGTGTCTGGAAAGTACCCAGATTATGCATGTAGAGCATTGCGAGATGCATTAGCAGAGGCCGAAGGATATGAAAAGGAGCATTTGATCTTTGGAAATGGTGCGGCAGAGTTAATCTTTTTAGTCTGCCAGGCAGTAAGGCCAAAGCGCGCCTTAGTCTTGGCGCCAACCTTTGCGGAATATGAAGAGGCCCTGCAGGCAGTAGATTGCAAGGTGGAATATGTGCATCTAAGAAAAGAAGAGGGATTTGCAGTGACAGAGGAAATACTGCGTGTATTAGAAACGGGATATGACCTATTCTTCTTATGCAATCCTAATAATCCGACGGGAGAAATCGTAGACAAAGAATTAGTAGAGAAAATCGTTTCGGCATGTAAGGCCCAAGGAACTTGGCTTGTTGTAGATGAATGTTTCCAAGAATTCTTAGAGGAAGAAGAACAACATAGCCTGATTCCGAAACTGTCCTCGTATGATAGGCTATGCGTGGTGAAAGCATTTACGAAGATTTACTGCATGGCAGGATTACGTCTTGGGTATCTGCTTACAGCGAATGAAGGGCTGCGTACTAAGATGGAAAGGCTTTCCCAGCCTTGGAGGGTTTCGATTCCTGCCCAATATGCAGGAATTGCGGCAATCCAAGCGACAGACTATTTAGAACACACGAAGGAAGTCATCCGCTTGGAACGTGCATATGTAAAAGAAGGATTACAGGCAGAAGGCATTCGCTGCTTTGCATCCAAGGCAAACTATATCTTTTTCCAAGAGGAAGAGGGATTAAAGGAAGCCTTATTGGAAAAAGGAATCTTAATTCGAAGCTGCAGCAATTATGTTGGATTAGATGGGACCTATTACCGCGTAGGACTCCGCAGACATGAAGAGAATACAAGATTGCTAGAGGCAATCCATCAGGTAAAGAAGGAAAGGAAGGAACATCATGGCTAAGAAAGTAATGATTCAGGGAACTATGTCAAACGTAGGAAAGTCCCTGCTTACGGCAGGCTTGCTTCGGGTACTGCATCAGGACGGATACAAGGTAGCACCATTCAAGTCACAGAATATGGCGTTAAACTCCTTTATTACGGAGGATGGGTTAGAAATTGGACGAGCACAG
>CALZJY010000179.1 GCA_945787925.1 uncultured Anaerosporobacter sp.
ATTCCGATCTTGGCAAATGACAATTCTCCAAATATACGAAGCTGAAACACTTCCTGTGTCACCTCCTCAGCAACGCTTGCTTGCTTCGCTAATGTCATTACATAGGAATACACTTCCATATAATAGGTGTGATACAGCTTTTCAAAATCCATGTTCTCGGTCACCTCCCATCCTCTTTTTATTGATTAGACGATGTAGCTTTGAATTCGTTACAAACTTTTTTTAATTTTTTCAAACTTTTTTAATTATAGCATAGGGGGGCTTCCAAAACAGCAAAAAACCTCCCCTGTAGCTATGGAAAACCATACTGTTACAGAGGAGGTTTTACAATCCCTAGTAAGAGATTTTCTTTGTTCTTTCAGAATCTGTGTTGATGTTTTTATGTCTTTGTTGTACTTTACCAACACCGATTTTCTTTTCACCATAGAAGAAGTTACATTTGCCTTTCTTTTCTTCTAATAGTTGTTTCATTCTTTCCATATCTTTTAAAGCCATGTTATATGTCTCCATTCAGTTCTTCATTCATTAATATTACTTATTTTTGTTTGTCAACCTTTAAAGTATACCTATTTGTAGCGCACTTTGCAACTATTTTCACGCATTGCTATTCCCAGACTGCTTTCACTGTTTAAACCGCTCTGGTATTCCCGCAATACAAAACGGCAGTTCCAGATTATATTGTTCTAATAATTCCTGATTCCAAAGAATCTCCTCCACCTTGCCATCCGCTACAATCGTTCCATTTGCCAACAGTAACACACGGTCGCAAGTCTCTAACACCAAATCCAGGTCATGGGTCGCAATGATTTTCGTAACTGGAAGCTCATTCAGAATCTCAATTAACCGTCTACGATTCCTCGGATCTAGGGCGGTAGACGGTTCATCCATTAACATCCCTTTTGGCTGCATTGCAAGTATGGTCGCAATGGCCGCCATCCTCTTTTCTCCACCAGACATCTTATAATTCTGCCGATTCTTTAAATGCAGCAGAGACATTCGTTCCAATGTGTCATCCACCAGCTTTTCTGCCTCTGCTCGCCCCATGCCATAATTCAGTGGTCCAAAAATCATATCTTCCAATACCGTCGGCATAAACATCTGGTTATCCGAATCCTGTAATACATATCCGAGTGTCTTACGGATGGCTGCAATATTTTTTTGTTCCACCCTAAGACCATCGATACTAATTTCGCCCTCACAAGAAATTAATCCAAGCATTGCCTTCATCAGCGTAGACTTTCCTGCCCCATTGCTGCCAATCAGTCCTACCCGTTCTCCCTCTTCTACCGAAAAAGAAATCCCCTTTAGGACCTCATTTTCCTTACTATATCCAAACGTCACATCTTTAAATTCAATCATTGGTACCCTCTTTTCCATATAGATTCTCAGCTGACGATTCCTCCAATCAACCTCGTCAGGTTCACATACCGCATCACAACGAATGCTCCTATCCACAACACAGCATATATGAAAGAAGCCCTTTTATTATAGTTCTTCTTCGCATAATAAAACTCTCCATGAAATCCTCTAAGCTCCATACTTTCATATAATGCGGTCGCACGGTCCATGCTACGTAAGATCAACTGCCCTAAAAACGAGCCCCAAGCAGAAATATGGATTCCTTTCTGCCCAGGCGCCCGTAAATGATACGCCTCCATCATGATTCCCACTTCCTCTAACAACACCGAAACATATCGATACGTCAGCAATAACAGCGAGGTCAATAATTTCGGTACATGAAGTTGCCGTAACGCATGACAGATCTCTTCAATCGAAGTCGTTGCAATCAATAGGAACGATGCCAATAAACAAAATATTCCCTTCATCATCAATGTAACCATGGACATAACTCCTCCACTAATATGCAGTGTGCCGATTACCAAAATAGTCTTACGATCAAACAGTGGATTAAATAATCCCACGGCACATACTAACGGAAGGATAATCCGTAATTTATAAAAACAAGTTCGAATCGGAATACCTGCAATCTGATATACAAGCACTGGATATAACACCATAATCAATAATCCTGAACAATCATAGATTGAAAATGAAATAGTAACTAACAGATATGCCACGGTCACTACTACTTTTGCCAGTGCCCCAAGGCGATGAATGGGCGAATCCATTGCCGCTAGCTCATTCATTGCATGTATCTCATGCAGTGCATGCTCTGCCTTATTCATATTTCCTCCTTTGCTTTAAACGACCAACTCTATTTTCTCTTCCTTCTAAAAAATCCACCTACTAGACAAATCACGATCGCAAATGCTCCTACGATGACTGAACCAATAATTCCTGAAACTGATGTTCCAACTGGATTATCAGCATCTCCTGCAAATGCATAGTCTGGCAAAAATGCGGTCTTTTCCTGAATGGATGCTGCCGTATCCGCTGCCTTGCTTGCAATACCATACTGTTCTTCGTCTAATCCCATATTCTTGGAATATCCAGACTCCGCATTTCCAAACAACGACCATTCCAGTCCATCTGGATTGGAGCTTGCAAGTAGAGAACATCCCCCACCAATTACAGCTACCACTACAGCTAAAATAGCGATGGTTGCCTTGATGGAACATTTACCTTCTACTTCTCCGCTTGTCGTAACATCCCTTAGCAATTCAGGTCTTGCCTCGTAAAGAAAGATTAGCACTGCAGCAGTTACAAATCCTTCGATTAACCCGATTGCCAGATGAATTGGCTGCATCAATGCTACGAACGCTCCAAATGGAAGGTCCGTAATGCCGGAAAGTGATGTCTCAATCACAACCGAGAATGCTCCTAACTGAAGGGTCAACACACAACCAAGCACCGATGCCACTAAAATCTTAATCCTAGTTGACGCTTTCGTTCCCTTAGAGGCACACAGCCTTCCTTGCATGATCGGGCGATAGATTAAGAAATACCCAATAAAGCATCCGTAAAACGCCATATTCCATACATTCGCCCCTAAGGCCATCAATCCCCCATCGGCAAAGAACAAACCTTGGATTGCCAAAATCACGATCATGGATAAAAATCCTGCATACGGTCCTAATACGCTTGTTAACATCATGCCACCACAAAGATGTCCAGAAGAACCTGTTCCAGGAATCGTATAGTTAATCATCTGTCCAGCAAAGATTAATGCGGACATTACTGCTATAGTAGGAAGTTTTACTTGCAGTGGTTCTGCTAAGCTTACCTCTTCCTTTCTTAAATTTCTAATAGAAACTCCTGCTGCCGTACCAGATGCCACATACATTGTAGCAGCTACGGTAGGCGCAAGAAGCGCATCCGCCATATGCATACTCTCATCCCATCCTTTCTTACACACCCATTCATTACTAACTATATCTTACACCCAATACATTCGTTTCATAAGCCCTACAGGGGGATATTACGGTCATTTCTATCTATGTTTTTTAGTCGTAGTATTGCTTTTTCTCCTTACAATCAAGAGTATCATTGCAATTTCTACAAGGCCAAGCATCCGGAATGTCATATGTAAATTAAACTTTGTTGCAATTGCTCCTCCAATTGGGAAAAATACAATCATCGCCATTGAAAAGAACATGCTATCAACAGAAAGGATGGTCGCCCGCTGCTTGGATGGAATCAGCTCGTTTAATGCAGAGGAACCAATTGGCTCAAGCAAAGAATTAAGAAAGCTTGCCATAAAAAATCCTGATATTGAAAGAACTGGATTACTTGTACTAGTTACAAGAATGCTTCCTCCCATCACTAATGCCGCCCAATATTTTGTCTTTCCTCCAACTCGAAGGATAAACCCTTCCCCACTTGCAGCACCAATACAGGAAATGCTGCTTGCCACTAACATGATGATGCTGATTTCAACTTTCGTAAATCCAAACTCTGCATAAAACTGTTGTCCATAAAAGTAAAGCGCTACATAAAATGCTGCCACCGTCGGATAATATAATAAAATCTTCAGTACCTGTGGTGTCCCCTTAATCAGCTCTATGCTTTTCTTAAAATGTCCTCGGATTGTAACCTTTTCTTCCTTCTGTTCCGAATATTCAGGCTCCTCCATATATACTGCTGGAAGAATTGATATTCCTCCAATCACAACCGCGCATAAATAACATAGGGTATAGGACTTCTCTGCAAGTATACCTCCTACGATCGTTGCAATTCCTATCGACGCCTCTATCATCACATGCATTTTCCCATTTACCTTAAGATACCCTTTCTCTGTTCCAAGCTCCTTCATCGTGTCATACACTAAGGCTTCTTCCGAACCAGAATTTAGATTATTTCCAAGTGCGCAAAAGATAAAGCTAACTCCAAATCCAACCATTCCCTGCGACACAATCATCAGAAGACTCGAAATCACGCCCATCACTCTTCCAAGAATTAATACTCGCTTTCACCCTAATAAATCTGCCGTGGCTCCTGTGGGTATTTCAAATAAAAAGCTGGCAATATGGTAAATTCCTTCTAGGATTCCTCCCTGCCATAAAGGAAGTCCCTTATATACCATATACAGCACCCAGATTGCTCCTGATACATCAAAGGAACGAAGGGCACAAAACAGATAATCTAATGCAATATTTCGTTGTAACTTATATCTTCTATGTAATTTTGTATCCATAACACTACTCCTACCTTTCCATATTCATAAATTTAGGCATGAAAAAAACATATCCACGATGATACAAAGTGAATATGTTTTTCGGAGCTACTGTCTCTATTCGTTCTATGAAAGAAAACAAAATGCTGAATTTCCCCTAAAAAAGAGTGCAGTAGTCCCGTGAGATAGAAAAATCATAACATTTTTCCATACAACTACTGCTGCAAACTGGGGTATATCCTAATCCACGCATTCTGTTTTCCTCCTTTTCCTCATACTATTATCGATATTATACCACATTATTCCATTTTTGTCAAAAGATTTTACCTTTGAATCTGTTCAAAGATAAAGGAATCTCTCTATTCTTTATTAGTGATATTCAACAAAAAAGCCTGTAATTAAGCCATTTG
>CALZJY010000180.1 GCA_945787925.1 uncultured Anaerosporobacter sp.
TAGCGATATTTTCTTCGATTGCGTAGTGAGAACCATCGAACATTACAGAAGAGAATCCTGCTTCGATACATTCTTTTGCGCCTTCGTAGCTACCGTGATCTAAGTGAAGAGCTACTGGTACAGTGATGTTAAGTTCTTCTAACATACCGTTTACCATACCCACGATTGTTTTGTAACCACACATATATTTTCCAGCACCTTCGGAAACACCAAGGATTACTGGGGAGTTAAGTTCTTGTGCAGTTAATAAGATTGCTTTAGTCCATTCTAAGTTGTTGATGTTGAATTGACCTACTGCATAGTGACCTGCTTTTGCTTTTGTAAGCATTTCTTTTGCTGATACTAACATAGTATAACCTCCATTTTATCTTTTATAATTATCTAATAGATCTACACTTTTGTAGTTTCTACTAGTATTTGATTAATTATCAATCTTCCATTAAAATACCAGATTGTTCATTAACGAATACAATTATACATGATTTGTGTTAAAATTGAAACAAATATTTCCCCTATTTTCAATTTTAGTCAATTTTAGTGTGAATTTCTACTTAATAGGTGTAGGTTCGACTAACATAATCCGTTGGATAAATACGTGGATGCGATCACATCTGCATCGCCTGTACATCCTGGATATACGATTGCTCCATGTTCCATTAGGGTGCCTAATGCTTCTGGAGAGATTCCTCCACAGATTACTGCATTGGCTTTTTGCTTTAATAAGAAGGAAACGATTTCGTCTGCATTTTCTGCGTGATGTTCTAATACTTCAGATTTTACTAACGTGCCATCTTTTAGCGTATATAGTTTCACAAACTTTGATTTTGCAAACTTAGCATCTACTTCTTGTCTGCTATCTACTAATACAGCAATTCTTTGACAACCATCGTCTTCTACTGTCTCTTCTACTTCTTCTGTTTCTTCAATCTTACATACTTCTTCGATATAGCTTGCTGTCGCATCATAATAAGGTACTTGAAGTGTTTCAATACTTCCTGCATCTACTGCTCTTGCTACTGCTGGATCGATTGGTACTTGGTCTAATACTTTAAGACCATATTTTTCAGCTACTTCATGTACGTGGCTTTCTCCGAACACGCTCATTCGTTCTCCACAGTTTCCACACGCCATGTAGCTGTAGTTTTCTACAAGACCAAGGATTGGCACATTCATCGCTTTTGCCATGTTTACTGCTTTTCCTACGATCATGGATACTAAGTCTTGAGGACTTGTTACGATGATGATTCCATCTACCGGTAAGCTTTGGAATACTGTTAATGGAACATCTCCTGTTCCTGGAGGCATGTCCACAAACATATAATCTACGTCTTCCCAAACAACGTCTGTCCAGAATTGTTTTACAGTACCAGCAATGACTGGCCCTCTCCATACTACTGGCATTTCTTCGGAATCTAATAATAGGTTGATCGACATTACTTTAATGCCTTGCCCAGATTCTCTTGGGAAGATTCCAAGTTCGTTTCCTTGTGCTTTTCCATGGATGCCAAATGTCTTTGGAATGCTTGGTCCTGTGATGTCGGCATCTAAAATTGCTGTTTTATATCCTTTACGGTTCATAAGAACAGATAAGTACGAAGTAGTAAGCGATTTACCAACTCCACCTTTTCCACTTACGACACCAATTACTTTTTTTACTTTACTGTGTTTGTTTAGTGGCTCAATCATGCTTTTTCTGGAATCAGAAGAGCATGTTGTAGAGCAACTATTACATTCGCCTGAACAACTCATAGTTTTACGCTCCTTTTCTAGATAACATTTCTACTTTTTGCTATCATGTGCATTATAAGTGAATTAATTTGCACTGTCAATACTACCGATTTTATGCATTTTTTTCATACTTTATCCTTCCGCTGAATATATTTTTTATATCCAGGGAATATGAAAAAAACCTAGTAATGTAGCACATTCTGTGGTATACTGTTAGTTAGTGGTATTTTTGCCTATTATAGAATGAGGTACCGACCATATGGAGGATAAATATGAGTGAACAAGTAATTAAATTCGAAGAAAAACTAAAAGAGCTAGTTAATATTGCGAAGAAGAACAAAGGTGTCATTGAAGTTGAATATGTAAATGATTTCTTCAAGGAAATGAACCTTAATGTAAATCAGATTGATAAAATCTATGAGTATTTGGAATCCCACAACATCGTTGTTCTTAACTTAAGTGACGATGAGCCAGATGATAGTCTCCTCTTAGAGATGGATCGTGATGATGATATTGCAAATATTGATGATTTATCAACTGCAACCTCCGCTATGTCCGATGATCCTGTAAAACTCTATTTAAAAGAAATTGGTAGCTATCCTTTACTATCCATTAGCGAAGAAATCGAATTGGCAAAAAAAATAGAAGCAGGGGATGAAGGTGCGAAAAAGATTCTAGCTGAGTCTAACTTACGTCTTGTAGTTAGTATTGCAAAAAGATATGTTGGCCGTGGCCTTTCCTTCCTTGATTTAATTCAAGAAGGTAATCTTGGTCTTATCAAGGCAGTTGATAAATTCGATTATACGAAAGGCTACAAATTCAGTACGTATGCTACTTGGTGGATTAGACAAGCGATTACTCGTTCTATCGCAGATCAATCTAGAACGATCCGTATTCCAGTTCATATGTCTGAAGTAATCAATAAAACATATCGAGTATCTCGCAACTTATTACAAGAACTTGGTCGTGAGCCATCTGAACAAGAACTTGCAGATGCTATGAATCTTCCAATTGAAAAGATTCGTGAAATTCTTAAAGTTTCTGCAGATCCAATTTCACTTGATACACCAATCGGTGAAGAAGATGACAGTCACTTAGGCGACTTTATTAAAGATGAATCAATCGTAGGTCCAGAAGAAGCAGCTGCTTATTCCGTACTTCAAGATCAAATTTCCAAACTTCTAGATACATTAACTGAACGTGAACAACGTGTACTTATCTTACGTTTCGGCTTAAAAGACGGAAGAACAAGAACACTTGAAGAAGTAGGTAAGGAATTCAACGTAACACGTGAACGTATTCGTCAGATCGAAGCAAAAGCGTTACGTAAATTACGTCATCCAAGCCGTGCTCGTATGCTAAAAGGCTACGATATTATGTAATAAAAAAGATCTCCATTTCCGGAGATCTTTTTTATTGCTTACATACGAACCAATTCTCATATACAAGCATGGCTGCGCCCATGATTGTTGCCGCTTTCTCAATGCTGCTCATGCGTACTTTTATATAGCGTTCTTTTCGGTAGATGATTCGCTCATTTAGGAGCCGTTCAATCTTTCTAAAAATACTCTTATCTAGTTTGGTTAAGTCTCCCCCTACCAATATGGATGCTGGATCATATAAGTTTACAATGTTTGTAAAGACTACTGTGGTAATTTGAATATACTCTTCGATGATACGAAGGGCCAATGGGTCTCTCTCTTGGATTTTTAAATGTAGTTCATCAATGGAATGGCATTTGCTATGCTTTAGCAGCACTTCAATGCCTGCATATAGGTTGTAGCATCCTCTCGAACCACATAGACATAGTGGCCCGTCATACTTTACCGTTAAGTGGGCAATCTCACCAGACAGTCCACACGCACCGTGTATGATGATATAGTTATTGATGAATCCGCCTCGAATCTGCTTGCTGGCGTTCATATAATACACCTTTTCCTGTCCCACTTCTTTGCCAAATACTAACTCGGCAATCATTGCCCCTTGAATCTCATTTCCAATAGCTATCGTAATGCCAAATTCCTTCTCTAGGCTATTCTTAAGATCGATTTCTGTCTTTTTAATCTGGCTTGCTGAAAAATTATTGTTTGCTCCTGTTGTTTCCGCCCCGCCACTATACGTTATGCCGATTCCGATGATTTTTGTTTGTATCTCAGGATTTTCCTCTAATACTTTATAAATTACGCCCCTGATACGCTTCGCTAATTGCTGATTGGAATCAATGTTATCCACACGTGCATGGGTCTGATACAGTATACCATCCACAACATCCACTAGTTGTACCGTGATCTCTGTGAATGAAATATGTACACCGATTGTCAACAGGCTGTTAGGGACAATAGAAATTACCATTGGAATCGGACCATTGCTTGGGGTAGAACGATTGCTCTTCTCTTCCTGTACATATCCATGGCCCTTTAACTCACTGATGATGTTGGTAATCGTCATCTTTGAAACTCCTAAACGCTTTGCTAAGTCTCCTCTTGATAACTCTTTCTCTACCATAAGTAACTTAAGCACGTTTTCCATATTGGTCTTTCCTATTGTCCTTAGATTGTTTTTTGCACTCACTCTTATGTCTCCCAGTTTTTTAGTCCATTATAATCGACATTTTTTGCGTGTGCAACACAAAGACTGTAACAATTCTATTTTATTCCATTATGCAGGCGCTCGATGCTCTCTCTTACTCGTTGTTCAGCTTCTTCTCCTGTGGTTCCACCTTGGATATATGCCACCATCTGCTCTTTCTCACCCTCAGATAACTGACTAAACTGTTCCATTGCAGTAAGATCCTCTGCAAGACGCATAGCAAATCCCACTGGCAAGGCACCAATTGAATGCAAGTCCATTCCGCTCTTCCTTCCGTTAATTCTATTCTTCCCTTTTAGTATGTACCGTATTTAACATGTCATACCGTCTATGTCTTCCTTTATATAATATTTCATCTCTACGTATTCTGCTTGCTGCTCCATAAATCCAAGCTTCTTATATAGAGGATATCCATCCTTCGTAGCACTTAGCTCTAGATAGGACAATTTCTCCTTCTTTGCATCATCGATCATTCTCTCTAGTAGCTGCTTAGCGATGCCCCGTCTTCGATACTCTGGCTCCGTATATACATTTAGAATCTCTCCGATCCTTCCTGTAATGAAATGGGGATTGCTTGGTTTTTCTATCATTACTAAAAATGCAGTGGCTACAATCCTTT
>CALZJY010000181.1 GCA_945787925.1 uncultured Anaerosporobacter sp.
ACCGTAACACGGTGCTATATACTCGTTTCGGAACATTATTTTCAGAACTTGGCATGGACGTAGATGGGGTGGCATTTGAACATGATTATCAGAGCTTCCTCGCAGATGGCGCATATTTATTAGATGGCGCACTGCAAGTAGTGAACCATTTAGCCAGTTACTATGACCTTTACGTGGTGACAAACGGCGTGGCCAGTACGCAACGCAAACGTCTAAAAGAATCCGGCCTAGATCAATTTATGAAAAATATCTTTATCTCGGAAGATTTAGGATGCCAAAAACCAGATGTACGTTTCTTCGAACACTGCTTCAAAGAAATTCCAGGTTTAGACCGTTCTAAGACGCTGATCATCGGTGACTCTTTAACGAGCGACATCCTTGGCGGAAACAATGCAGGCATCACAACTTGCTGGTTCAATCCAAGACGCATAAAGAATACGACGACTGCGGTAGCAGATATCGAAATCCATTCTTTAAACGATTTATACGAATTCCTATAGAATTAGGGCATCAAAAAAAGAGCGAGGTAATCGCTCTTTTTTGTTGCTTATTTTTAGTAGGAAATCAATTCGTATCCGTCTTCGGTTACGAGCACTTGTACTTCCCACTGTGCACTTGGCATATTGTCTTCTGTGTAGATTGTCCAATCATTTGCTTCATCTACGAATACTGCGTCAGTGCCCATGTTTACCATTGGTTCGATCGTAAACATAAGCCCTGGAACCATAAGCATTCCTGTACCTGGTTGGGATACATAGCTTACCCAAGGTTCTTCGTGGAATTCCAACCCGATTCCATGTCCCCCTACTTCTTTTACTACAGTATATCCATTTTCAAGCGCATGCTTGTGCACTGCATGCCCCATATCCCCTAATAACGTCCAAGGTTTTACGTTTTGCAGGCCGATTTCTACACATTCTTTTGTTACTTCTACAAGTTTTTTCATTTCTGGTGATACGTCACCGATACAAAACATTCTGGAAGAATCGGAATAATATCCATTATAGATTGTGGAAACATCGACATTGATGATATCTCCGCTTTTTAACACGTCATTGTCGCTTGGAATTCCGTGACATACTTGGCTGTTGATCGAAGTACATACGCTCTTAGGGAATCCTTCAAATCCTAATGGCGCTGGAACTCCGCCAAGTTCTGTCGTCTTGTCATACACTAACTGATCGATTTCATTTGTTGTCATGCCTTCGCGGATGTTTTCTGCAACATAGTCTAATACTGCAATATTGATTGCGGCACTTGCCTTAATCCCTTCGATTTGTTCTGGTGTCTTAAGTAAAGATCGTTTCGGAACTACGATCCCTCTGTCTTTGAAAGATTTGATCTTGTCATCAAACGCCTGGTGGCATTGTTTGTATTTTTTTCCACTACCACACCAGCATACATCGTTACGACCAAGTTTTTTTTCCATTCTTATTTCCTCTTTTCCTAATGCAACCTCATTCTGTTGCCATTATATCATACCTGTATTTTGTTTTCACCTTATGCGACTGGTATTCGATTCAGGACTATTTTCTCTCTAAATAGCAAACCGTCTCAACATGAACGGAGTTCGGGAACATATCTACGGCTCTTGCTTTCTTTACTTGATATCCTTTTTCATCTAAGATCTTTAAATCTCTTGCAAGAGTTGCTGGATCACAGCTTACGTATACGACTCGCTTTGGCTGCATTGCAACAATCGTATCTAGAAGGCTTTCTGCACATCCTTTTCTAGGAGGATCGACCATGACTACGTCTGCACGTTTCGCATCATCCTTGTATAGGTCTTCTACTACGTCTTCTGCGGCGCCTACATAGAATGTCGCATTATGAATGCCGTTGATTTCAGCATTTTTCTTAGCATCCTCAATGGCTTGTGGAACAATCTCTACGCCGTATACTTCTTTTGCGCTCTTTGCTAAGAATAAGCTGATCGTTCCGATTCCGCAATAAAGATCCCATACGACTTCATCGCCAGTAAGCGCTGCATATTCTAATGCTTGGCTGTATAAGCGTTCTGTCTGTTCTGGATTTACTTGATAGAAGCTTAGCGGAGAGATCTGGAATTTTACATCCTTGATATAATCTGTGATGTAGGATTGCCCCCATAATGTCACACATTTTTCTCCTAGGATCACATTCGTTTTCTTTGTATTGATATTCAATGTGATACTTGTCATATTAGGAACTTCACGCAAACGTCTTACTAACTCTTCGTGATGTGGAAGCTTCTTTCCATTGATGATTAAGCATACCATGATTTCTTTCGTCTTATATCCAACACGAGTCAATACGTGACGAACCAATCCGGAATGTGTTTCTTCGTTGTATGTCGGAATGTCATATTCCGTGATGAATTCACGTACGATACGTAAGATTTCATCATTTTCTTTTGCTTGGATATAGCAAGTCTCTGTTTCAATGATGTTATGGCTTCTTGCGGCATAAAATCCTGTCACTACTTTGCCTTCTTTATTTCTTCCTACTGGGAACTGTGCCTTGTTTCTATAATAAAATGGATCATCCATCCCCAACGCAGGTTCCATTACGATCACGTTATCCACAGAATCCACTTCTGTTTCCACGCCTTCGTCCACAACTGTAAAGCCACCGATGCGTTCGAGGCAGCTCTTTACCTTGTTATGCTTATATTCTAACTGTTTTTCGTAATTAATATGCTGGATTTGACATCCCCCGCACTTTCTTGCAAGTGGACATGGAGGCTCGATACGGTCTGGGGAAGGGGTAATCACTTCCATCAGCCTAGCAAATGCATAATTTTTCTTTGCCTTCATGATTTTTACTCTTACGGTATCACCTACTACGGCGTCTTTGACAAAAAGAGCGTATCCATCGATACGCCCAATTCCTTCGCCTTCCGATCCGCAAGCATCAATTGTAACTATTAGTTCTTCGTTCTTTTCTACCATCGGAATCCTCGTTTTGTTCTATTCATTCATATTTGTCGTTCTTCGAATATTCGTTTCAAAAAATCGATTGTAACCAACCCAGTCTAACTTTGGATCAGCTGCTTCTAGTGCTTCTGTCATTGTCTGCATTCTCGCATCCATTTGGTCTGCAAGACTTAACGAAAGCGCTTCCACTGTTGCAGGTCTCTTTGGAGAACCATACTCTAACGTTCCATGATGTGCAATCAGACAATGTTTTAACTGGCTTGCAACTACAGGTGGGAATCCTTTCATCTCACGGATTCTTGCACCGACCATTTCCACGCCAATCATAATGTGTCCTAGAAGTTGTCCATCATCGGTGTAATCATTTTCTGGGAAGCAGGAGATTTCCTCCGTCTTTCCAATATCATGGAACATTGCTGCCACAAGTAATAAATCACGGTTGATGATCGGATAGTTCTTACTCATGAAATCACACACTTTTACTACGCTTAGGGTATGCTCTAATAGTCCGCCTTGGAAACTATGATGCACACTCTTTGCCGCAGAGTGGCAAAGGAATGTCTTTTTAAATTCTTGGTCCTCTATGAAAAAGCTTTCCGCTAACTTTCTTAACTGTGTGTGTTTGATGGATTTGATGTATCCTGTTAGCTCTCCATACATTTCTTCAATGCCTTGGCTAGATAACGGAACATATTCCTCTTTGTCATATTCCCCTTCTTGCGCTACGCGAATCTGGTCAATATGAAGCTGTAATGCATTTTGGAAAAATACCACTTTTCCTTTTACGTGAATATAATCCATCGCATTGAAATTATTAATCCCACTTGTCAGATTCCATACTCTTGCATCTAACGATCCTGTCTTATCCTGCAGTGTCAAGGAGTAATAATTTTTCCCTGTAGGCTTTTGACATGTTTTTTTCGATTTACATAGATATATTCCTTTAATAGAATCTCCTTCGTGTAAATCCTTAATATATATCATTCCAATACCTAACCTTTCTAATCAGTAAAAATACTCATAATTAATTATATTATAATATACTTTACTGCAATAATAAAGGGGGTAGTCCCCCCTTTATTATTGCATATCCTTCCAGTCTTATGCAGCAACTTTAACCTTTACAGATACTTTCTTCATGATCTGTTTTCCATTTACCATACGCCTGTATGTCACCTCGACTAAGTCATTCTCTTTATGCTCATTAATCTTCGCATTAAATTCGTCCATGCCAGCGATGGCCGTTCCCTCTACTTCCGTAATGATATCTCCTTTTTTCAAGTCTGCAAAAAATGCAGGTGAATTATTCTGTACACTTGTAATATATAATCCCTTCGACACCTGCGTCTTATACGCAATTTCTGAAGTAATCTCACTTGCTAGGATGCCAAAATAAACCTCCCTCGTACCATTCACCAATTTGGCGATGATTGGCTTTATGCTCTTTACGCTGTAACACGTATTGATCGTATTATTTATCTGCCCTGTAATTCCAGTCATATGGGTCACGAATCCAATCACTTTTCCCGATTGATTTACTAAGACCCCGTCTCCATTCGAACAATAAGGAACCGTCGTATTGATCAAGGTAATGGAATTATCCACTATGTACGAATGATATGGCTCATTGGAAACATATCCTTCTGCTAGGGAGTAAATATGTCCATTGGGATTTCCAAGGATCATGACCGCCTCTCCAAGCCCTACGGAATCGGCGCAATCAAACTCTGCCACATCCACTGTTGAAATGGCTTCTCTTCCAATCTTTTCAATTTCTACCGAAAGGATCGTAATGCCTAACTGCTCTTGCTCACTATGAATCTCAGCCTGAACGATTTTGTTGTTTGGAAATGTCACAAAGATGTTTTCTTTCTGATTGATGCGGAACTTGTTTACATAGATAAATAAATTCTGATTGCTTCTTCCCACTACGATTCCACATGTTGCTCCCGTAGCCGCAGTCTCTTCTTGGCCAAACATCGGATAGGATTCCTTCATGCTGTCTACCTTTAC
>CALZJY010000182.1 GCA_945787925.1 uncultured Anaerosporobacter sp.
TAACGACACGTTGATTATCATAGAAGCAAGTTTAGAAACAGAGACTGATTACATTGAAGAAATCGGCTTTGAGATCGAAAAAGAAAAACAATACAAAACAAATAAACATATATTTGTAAGAAAAAATAATTGTTAGAATACTGGCAATTTAGGAGGTTATTATGAGGATAGGAATTTATCCTGGAAGTTTTGATCCAGTGACGTATGGACATTTGGATATTATTTTGCGATCAGCAAAGATGTTCGACCGACTAATAATTGCTGTTTTAAAGAATAATGCAAAGAATCCAGTGTTTACTGTGGAAGAACGAGTGGAACTTTTGAAGAAAGTAACAAAAGGGATTGATCATGTTACAGTAGAATCGTTCGATGGATTGCTTGCAGATTTTGCAAAACAACGCAATGCAAATACGATTGTACGTGGATTACGTGCAGTAACAGATTTTGAATATGAACTACAGATTGCACAATTAAATCATAAGATGAATAGCGATGTAGATACCATTTTTTTAACAACTAGCCTTGAATATTCCTACCTAAGTTCAAGTGTTGTTCGTGAGATAGCAAGTTACCACGGGGATATCTCTCATTTTGTACCTGCAGAAATTATCGATGCAGTACAAGCGAAGTTTTAGCGAGGACGTTAGAAAAAAATAGATAGGAGAGTTTATATGGGAGTAAGTAGAATTGAGCAACTAATTGAGGACATTTATGAATTTATAGAAGGATGTAAGATGTCTCCATTATCTTCTACGAAAGTAGTAGTACCAAAGGATCAGTTATATGATTTATTAGATGAATTACGTTTACGTACACCAGATGAAATTAAGCGTTACCAAAAGATTATTGCAAACAGAGACTCTATCATTTCTGATGCAGAAGAAAAAGCTGCAACCATGTTGGCAGAAGCACAAGAAAAAACAAATGAGTTAATCAGCAATCACGAAATCGTGCAACAAGCATACCAACAAGCACAACAAATTGTTGATGAAGCGCAATATCACGCAAATGAAATTCTTACAAGTGCAAACAATGATGCAAATCAGATTCGCACAGGATCTTTAGCATATTCCTCTGAAATGTTAGAAGAAGTAGAAAAACTGTTCGAAGATGCAGTGAAAGAAACAAAGAATCGTTACAGTACATTAATTGCAGCAGTAGAAGAAAACTTGAATACTGTAAAGACAAATCGTAAAGAAATAACAGATCAACTTTATCCAGAATCAAACGATGAAGTAGCTGCTTTCGAACAAGAAGAGGAAGAAGTAGCAGATGATTTTGAAATGGATGAAAATGAATATTCTGAAGAGGAAGAGGAATAATTAGTTTCTAACATAGAAAAAAGATGGTTTCGACCTGGGTCGAAGCCATCTTTTTTTAAAAAGGTCGAAGCTGTAAGTAAAGAGTAAGTAGGAGGAAGGCAATACCGCCATTACACAGTTTATAGAATAAATAACTACGGATGGAAAGGCCAGAATGGTCAATCACGCTTTTAGTCTGTGCAACGCTAGAAAGTCCACCGAATGCAGTCAGGGAAAGGATCAAGGCAATCTTTAATGAGGGGGCGATTGGACATCCGCCTAATGTATTTACCCCATTAGTGATTTCGATAAATCCTACTATGGCGTAACTGAGTGAGGAACCTTGAGGCGCTATGGAAAGCAGCACGTTGGAGATGATAGAGAATAGGATGATATAGCCGCCTACTTTGGTAATGACGTCAAATCCGCTCATGATTGCTTCATCCACAAGGGTGAAACGAACTTTCTTTTGTTCCTCTTTTGAATGAGTAAGTTGGGAGGCACGTAACGTTTGGTCTTTACTTTTGTTTGTGTAAAGTGATACCGGGGTATTTCGTATTTTGTGAAGTAGTCGATACAAAAAGCCGGTTAAAAAAGCTGAAAGATAGATCAAACCTAAAAAGATGTATTTTTGAGAAGGTAGATTTAGAGTTGTTAACGAAATATAGCTTATTATGAACATTGGGCTTGCATTATTACAAAAAGTAAGTAAATACTGTCCTTCGCTTTTTGTGATTAAATTTTCTTTTACTAAATCGCCACATGCTTTGGCGCCTACAGGCAAGCCTGTAAGAAGTCCGATTACAGCGACATAGGACCCTTGTCTTGAAATTCCTAATAGCTTATGTAAAAAAGGATAAAAGAGTTTAGAAATATAAGTGGTCAAACGCAAGTTTACAATTAGATTCGAGACGATGATAAAGGGCAGCAAGGTCGGTACGATTACATTAAACCATAGCAGAATGCCGCTTTCTGCTCCTTGCAAAGAGGCTTTTGGAAAGAGAAGTAGGATCAGCAGAAGGGTAATCGTGCATACGGATAACAGAAGTTTTATGCTCAATGGTTTTGGCTGTGTATTCATTTCGTTCCTTTCTGGTGCATTTAGGGTGGAGCGCACATCGCAATACAATAATCTTCTATAGTGTATTTGAGAAAGAGATAAGCTATGCCTCAAAAAAGAAAACATGGTAAAAAATTACAAAATACACGTTGCTTTTTGCTCTTTTGCTTTGTATAATATGAAATATGAGAGAGAAGTTCAAAAAAAGTGTAATTATGAATTGAAGTACATAAAAACGAAAGTGTATAGAGTGAATAGGGGGAAATCATCATGTATCATATTATATTATGTGACGATGACAAAAGATTAGGAGCTCAAATGGAGTATTTTTTTGAAATGAATCCTATTGAAGTATGTTTTGAAGTGGTAAGTGAGGGCGAAGAACTTCTAAAGAGAATTAGGGAAAACAATATATACGATGTATGTATTATCGGAAATATGTTGAAGAAGTTAAATGGAATTCAAATTGCAAAAAAACTTCGTGAATTAGGAGTGAGCAGTGAAATTATCTTTGTGTCAGGGATTGATGGCTTCTATCTGGATGCATTTGAAGTAGGGGCATATCGTTTTATCAAAAAACCGATAGAATGGTCTAAATTTAGAATGTGCATGCAATCCTTATTTGAAAAATTGAATCGGAACAATAAGTATTTTTACTATAAGAAGGAGAATGTGATTTCAAAGATTCCGTTCGATCAAATTCTTTATTTTGAAAGCAGTAGAAGGGTAATCAATATTGTGACCACTTATGGAACCTTTCAATACTATGACCGTCTCGATGCGGTACAAGAGTATATCAATCAAAAGAATTGCTGTTTTATCCGGATCCATAAATCTTATCTAGTGAATAGCCTACATATTACACAATATGAATATAGCAAGTTGTATTTGGCAAATGATGAATTTTTGCCAATAAGCGAGAATAAGCGTACTTCTACAAGGCAGCAGTACCTAAATTATATCGATGGTTTTGTTTGCGGCATAACGAAGAAGGCTGTTCGGTAGTATAATTTTCCCTTTTGTGTTATACTAAGGAAAAACGAAAGGGTGAAGAATGTGAGTGACACAAAACGAAACAAGAAACGTAGCGAAATTGATCATAAATATAAATGGGCAATTGAAGATTTATATGCCAACGACCAGCTTTGGCAACAAGAGTACGAGAAAGTAGAAGAGTTGGCAGATAAACTCGCCTCTTTTGAAGGGCATCTTGGAGAAGGCGCAGATAAGTTATATGAATTCTTAGTGCTATCAGATGAGATGAACAAGTTATTTGAACGTGTATATGTATATGCAAATCAAAGGTATCATGAGGATACGTCCAATGCCACATATCAAAGATTATCCGATCTATCTTCGAACCTAATGGTGGCAGTTTCAAGTAAGACTAGCTTTTCTAGTTCTGAAATCTTGGATATTCCAGAAGAGAGATTAGAACAGTTTTATAAGGAAGAGCCAGCACTACTTTCTTATAAACGAATGATTGATCGCTTATTACGTAAGAAAGCACATGTGCTTGGTAAGAGTGAAGAAAAGTTATTGGCAGAAATGGGAGAGGTGGCAGAAGCACCATCCACTATTTTCTCCATGTTCAACAATGCAGATCTGAAATTTGGAGAAATAAAGAATGAGGAAGGTGAGGAAGTAGAATTAACACATTCTAGATATTCTTTATTCTTACAAAGCAAAGATCGTGAAGTTCGAAAAGAGGCATTCGATGCAATGTATCGTGCTTATGGTAATTTCAAGAATACGCTTGCAGCAATGTTTAGTTCGAATATCAAACAAGAGGTATTCTATGCGAAGGCACGTAAATACGACTCTTCACTAGTAATGCAGTTAAGTGACTCGAATATTGATGTATCTGTATATACAAACTTATTAGAAGTGGTACATGAGAATCTGCCATTATTGCATCGTTATATGAAACTTCGTAAGAAAGTATTAGGTGTAGACGAGCTTCATATGTATGATTTGTATGTGCCAATGGTGGCGGATGTAGAAATGAAGATTCCTTATGAGGAAGCAAAGAAAATCGTATCCGAAGGCTTAGTTCCTCTTGGAAAAGAATATGCCGATATCTTACAAAGCGGATATAATGATGCATGGATTGATGTGTATGAAAATGAAGGAAAGCGTAGTGGTGCATATTCTTGGGGTGCATACGGAACCCATCCATATGTCTTATTGAACTATCAAGAAAATTTAAGCAATGTATTTACATTAGCCCATGAGATGGGACATGCCATCCATTCCTATTATTCGGATGCAACGCAGCCATATGCCTATGCAGGATATAAGATCTTCGTGGCAGAAGTAGCATCTACATGTAACGAGGCGCTTCTTATGAATCATCTGCTTCAGGTGACTACAGATAAGAAAGAACGTGCATATCTGATTAACTATCAGTTAGAACAATTTAGAACGACATTATATCGTCAGGCAATGTTTGCAGAGTTTGAACGTCAGGTTCATACAATGGTTGA
>CALZJY010000183.1 GCA_945787925.1 uncultured Anaerosporobacter sp.
CTTGTTGCTCCTTCTCTTGTTGCTCCTTCTCTTGTTGCTCCTCCTCTTGTTGCTCCTCCTTTGCCACTTCCTGTTCAATCATATCGTCAAGGGTCTGCTCCCCCCCAATAGCCTGTACCACAGGCTGCTTCTTTTCTTCTGGAACCACCACGGCAACTGCCGATTCCACTTTGGCCACAGACTCCTTTTCTACCATGGATGGAATTGATGTCACTGGCTTTTTCTCCGGAATTGCAGCATTCTCTTTGGCTGCTGCCTTTAAGACTGTTGGTTCCTTTTCCCTAGGAGTTGCACTGCCAAACGTATCTGGCTTAACCGTATCAATCTTCAGGGAATTAAATACAATGGCTTTTCCATCCCATTCTGTCGCAATGTATTGGGCATCCGAAATGTATAACAAGATTCCGCCCATATCGGAAAAACGATATTTGGTCTTCATGATGTTATCGACATCGGTCTTGATTACAATTTCTCCCACTCCATTGCTAATATGTATGTCTCCAAGATAAACAGCATGAAGCTCCTGTCCATACCAGCAATATATATATGCTCCTACTTCTTGGTCTTTCATATTCACCGTGCGAACATGAAGGGTTATCTTACATTCGTTTCCTCTGGTTTCTATTCTTGCAAAACCTACATTGCTTCCCTTTAGCTGATTGCGATATGCATACATATAGGATATAACTCTCTTATAATTCGCCAAAGACCTCACTCCCTCTATATCATTTTATGATGCTTACCGGACAAATATACCTTAGACGCCATCCACCCTCTAGGCTAAGGTTTCGTTAATGTATATGCATAAAATAAAAAAATATACATCATCCCTCGTAGGGAATGATGTATATTCGGATGCCTTGCGACTATTTCGTTAACGCAACTAACTCGTTTGTAAGTGCTGCGAATTCTTCTAATGTAAGTGCTTCACCACGTACAGTTGCAGGCTTTCCGATGTTTTCGATTGCCTGAAGGATGATTTCTTTGGAGAAATGTAAATCTGGTGCATTGTTTAAGCCATTTTGAAGAGTCTTTCTTCTTTGATTAAAGCTTGCACGGATGATCTTAAACATTAATTTCTGATCCACTACATCCACTGGTGGTTGTTTATGGAGTGTTAAACGGATTACTGCAGAGCCAACGTTTGGTCTTGGCATAAAGCAGTTTGGTGGCACGTTTGCAACGATGTATGGTTCTGCATAATATTGTACCGCTAAGGATAATGCGCCATAATCTTTGCTTCCAGGACCTGTCTGCATACGGTCTGCTACTTCTTTTTGAACCATAACCGTAATGCTTTCGATTGGCACTTCATTTTCAAAAAGACCCATGATGATTGGAGTCGTTATATAGTAAGGAAGGTTTGCAACGACCTTGATTGGCTTTCCGCCATTTCTTTCCTTTGCAATCTTCGCGATATCTACTTTTAAGATATCTTCGTTGATTACCATGATGTTGTCGTATTCTGCTAACGTGTCTCCTTCTAGGATTGGGATTAAGTTCTTATCGATTTCTACTGCTACGACTTCTCTCGCATTCTCGCATAAGTATTGTGTCATCGTTCCGATGCCTGGACCGATTTCAAGTACCATGTCATCCTTTGTCACGTTGGCAGAACGGATGATTTTTTCAAGGACATGGGTATCGATTAAAAAGTTCTGTCCAAAACACTTTTTAAAATTGAATCCATACTTATTCAGTATTTCAATCGTATTTTTTGGATTGCCTAATGTAGCCATCTTGTACCTCTTTCTATTCTATTAAAAACGATATAATCGTCTTGCATTTTCATTTGTTTGCGCTACCACGTCTGCATAGGACATCTTCTTAATGTCTGCAATCTGGTTCACGACATATTGTAAGTTTAATGACATATTGCGTGTGCCGCGATGTGGTTCTGGAGAAAGGTATGGGCAGTCAGTTTCTAATACTAACTGTTCGATTGGTGCGTATTCTACGACTTCACGTAATTTCTTACCGTTTTTAAATGTGACTACGCCGCCGATTCCTAAATAGAATCCCATATCTAAGAATTCCCTTGCCATCTCTTTTCCATAGGAAAAGCAATGGATCACACCGCCGATGTCTCTGGCATTCGCTGCTTTCATCATGTCTGCTGTGTCTGCTGCTGCATCCCTGCTGTGAATAATGATTGGGAGGCTTACTTCTTTTGCAAGTGCCATTTGACGGTCAAACCATTCTTTTTGAATGGATCGTTCTGGCTCTTTGTAGTAGTAATCTAGTCCGATTTCTCCAACTGCGATGATCTTTTCTAAGCTGCAGGCTTGCTTTAGCCATTCCATATGCGCTTCATTTAATTCTTCGACTTCATTTGGATGCACGCCGACAGCGCCCCAAATACGGTCGTATTGCTCTGTTAATGCGATTGTAGACTTGCTTGTCTCAATGCTTGCACCTACATTTACGATACGTTCGATTCCTTGTTCGAATAAATGAGCTAATACCTGTTCACGATCTTCATCAAATTGTTTGTCATCATAATGTGCGTGAGTATCTATAATCATGTCTTCATTCCTCATCTTATATTCTTATCAAATTAGGGGGTTTTTATAATATGGCTTATCTTACCTTATTTTATTGATTTTCGCAACTATCGTGAAAAGCCTCAAAACATAAGGCATTACCAATTTTGGCCTATTATTTTAACCAAATTTATGGAGTTCCATACGTATTTTTCTAGTATTTTAATCGACAAATTTCATACACTAATAACGAGATAAGAAGTTCACTTTATCTCATGAGACTGTAAAGTATAGACTCCCAATCAAACCATAATATCCGCACATGTTTCCTCCCCAACTATGCCTATATTAAACCTCCATTTAATATAAAATCCTTTATCCTTGAGTGTGCGGATATTGCCTACATAGTTTACGCTTTATCCATTAAGAAAGAGGCTGCCTCAAAAACTGAGGCGGCCTCTCTTTTTCTACTCGTCAGATCCTAGCAGATTTCTGCTCCGGCTGGCATTTCTTTTTCAGGAGTCATTAATGCTAATTCTCCTTTTTCATCTTCTGCACATAGAAGCATACCTTCACTTAATACGCCTGCAAGTTTTGCTGGTTTTAAGTTTACTAATACCATAACCTTTTTACCAACCATTTCTTCTGCAGTGTAGTGTTGTTTGATACCGGATACGATTTGTTTTACTTGAGATCCGATTTTTACTTGAGAAACTAAAAGTTTCTTAGATTTTGGAACTTCTTCACATTTGATGATTTGACCAACTTGGAATTGAAGTTTCATGAAGTCATCGAAAGTGATTTCTTCTTTTGCTTCGATATCGATTACTGGTCCTTCTTCTTTTACTACTTCGTTGTTTGCTGCTTCTTCTGCTTTCATTGCTTCTACCTTTTCTAATACTTCTTTAATGTCTAATCTTGCGAATAAGATTTCTGGTTTTTCAACCACTTTGTTGCCGTTTGGATATAAACCGAATTTGTTCATATCTTCAAGGCTTCTGATGCTTGTATTTAAATCAGCTACGATGTTCTGAGCTGTTTGTGGCATGAAGGATTCTAATAAAGATGCGCCGATTGTGATACTTTCTACTAAGTTGTAAAGTACAGTTTCAAGACGTTCTTGTTTGTCTTCCTCTTTTGCAAGTGCCCATGGCATTGTTTCATCGATGTATTTGTTACAACGTTTGAATACTGCGAAGATTTCAGAGATTGCATCTGCTACTCTTAAGTGTTCCATTTTCGCACTTACTCTGTCTTTTGCTTCAAGAACCACTTTCTTTAAGTCTTCGTCTACTTCTTCTGTCACGTTTTTGTTTGTTACAACGCCACCGAAGTATTTGTTACTCATGGAAATCGTACGGTTTACTAGGTTACCAAGCGTATTTGCAAGGTCAGAGTTCATACGTTCTACCATAAGCTCCCAAGAGATTACACCATCGTTTTCAAATGGCATTTCGTGAAGCACGAAGTAACGAACTGCGTCTACACCGAAGAAATCTACTAACGTGTCTGCATATAATACGTTACCTTTGGACTTACTCATTTTTCCGTCACCTTGTAATAACCAAGGATGGCCGAAGATTTGTTTTGGTAATGGTTCACCAAGAGCCATTAACATGATTGGCCAGTAGATTGTGTGGAAACGAAGGATGTCTTTTCCGATTAAGTGTAAGTTTGCTGGCCAGAATTTTTTGTATTGGTCGGAGCTGTTTCCGTCACAGTCATAACCGATACCAGTGATGTAGTTAGAAAGTGCATCTAACCATACGTAAGTTACGTGTTTGTCATCGAAGCTTACTGGGATTCCCCATTTGAAGCTTGTTCTGGATACACATAAGTCTTGTAATCCTGGTAATAAGAAGTTGTTCATCATTTCGTTCTTACGGGATTCTGGTTGGATGAACTCTGGATGCGTATTGATGTGCTCGATTAATCTTGGAGCGTATTTGTCTAATTTTAAGAAGTATGCTTCTTCTTTCGCTGGTTGACATTCACGTCCGCAGTCTGGACATTTTCCGTCTACTAACTGGCTGCTTGTAAAGAAGGATTCACATGGTGTACAGTACATTCCTTCGTAGTAACCTTTGTAGATGTCACCTTGGTCATATAATTTTTTGAAGATTTTTTGAACTTGTGCTTCATGATCTTTATCTGTCGTACGGATAAATTTATCATAAGAAGTGTTCATAAGATCCCAGATATTTTTGATTTCGCCTGCTACGCCATCAACGAACTCTTGTGGGGAAACCCCTGCTTCTTCCGCTTTTAATTCGATTTTTTGACCATGCTCGTCAGTTCCTGTTTGGAAGAATACATCATATCCTTCTGCACGTTTGTATCTT
>CALZJY010000184.1 GCA_945787925.1 uncultured Anaerosporobacter sp.
ATGCAATAAAAAACGCCCTAAAAAGAAGGGCGTAGAATGCACACTCGGGGGAAAGAAAGAAATTTGCTTGAAAGACAGCATGTGGAAGAATTAGCCACTTGTATCGAGGGGGAGAATTTGTTACTGTAAGCACAGAAACAATGGAAGAGAAGGAGAATAAAATGAAAGTAACTATGTATGGCGCTCCTATTTGCCCAGACTGTGTTGTAGCCAAAGAGCAGCTAGCAAATAAGGAAGACGTAGAAGTAACATATCGTGATATCACAGCAGAAACGGCAATTATGAAAGAGTTTTTAGCATACCGTGATCATGAGCCATGTTTTGAACCAATTCGAAAAGAAGGAAAAATTGGAATTCCATTCTTTATCCTAGAAGACGGTACAAAGACATTTGATGTTGCAGAACATATCGAAGTGGATGAGACAATTGTAAGGGTAGGACAAGTTTGTTCCATTGATGGAAAGAACTGTTAGAAGAGAAGCATCACAGACGTGAAAATCGTTTGTGGTGCTTTTTATTTTAAGAAAATGGTACGAAAAGCAAAAAAATGAATAAGATAAACGTAAGGGCAAACAACCGAGTCAGGAGGGAAGAAATACGTATGGAGAGCGAGAGTGTGTTACGGTATTTGAATAATCCGAACAATTGGTATGTATCAAAGGCGAAGTGTTTATTACCAATACGGCCGACTGCGATTTCGACATGTGATTATGAGATCTATCATGTAAACAAGATAGAGGAATCCACCCAGATTGAGTTTGAAAGCATGAGGAATGTGTTAGATGCAATGCGGATTCCAGGAATCGTATTGTTTTATATAGTAGAAGGAGACGAGGGAACGCTAAAATATTATTATGGAGTAAGTGTAGATCCTACATATCCAACTGAAAATAGTACAGGAAAAGCAACCGTACGGGAAGCAATGGAGATTTTGAAAGCAGTATTTATGGCGAATTATCCACTGAACAGCTTAGAACGATTAAAGGAACATGAAAAACACACATTGCAAAAAAAGATTAGTTCCTATGCGTACGGCGGGATGATCGAGGGGGTGCCTGGCCTGTTTAATGACAATACGAAAACCCTTGGTGCATCCAAAGTAAAACAGGCGATGTTAAATGATGATTTTTTATTTATTGAGATACTGAAGCCGATGTCCTTGGTAGAAAATAATTGCCTTACAAACTCTCTTTTACAAGTGGCAACCTATATTGAGGCAGAAGCAAATCGCACGGAAAGTTGTGTCGTAAGCGGGAGTTGCAGTGTGAATTGTAATACGAGTTTCGGAAAATTGTTTTCGAACAGTAATATTCGCAGTAACAATGAGACGAGAAAAGAGTTTCGTATTGAAGATACGGGGGATGAGGCCGAAGTCGTACCTGAAGTGAATACAGAAGTAGAGGAAAGACAGCAACTGCCGACACAGTCTCCAAGCACAAGCAGGGTAGCAGATGTCATCAATGGAGTGTTGGATAAGGGAATCTTAGGAGAGGATAATTCCTTTACAGATCTCCAGCAGTCATTAGAGATTAGTGAGTTACAAGCGGCACAGTTGCAAAACGGTACGACAAATGCAGTTGTGCCAGTAAGGGCGACGCCGAGTTCCCAATTAGTCAATCGACAATTAGGAAGCACGCTGTTCCAAGAGGGCGTGCCCTTCCAGCTAGGGGACAACAGGCATTTGCTAATGTTCTTGCAGCTCCAACGATACCGGTGGGAGCTGCCCTTGCGTCTCAATTTACAGGAGGCTCGCTGCCTTTAATAGATGGGGAATTCTTTATCAGTGATATTGAAAGACAGGTAAGTATAGGACAGAACAATACAAAGTTGACTACGAATAGTAACAATGTATCTAGGGCGCGGAATGATACCCAGTCCCATTCAACGACACGATTTAAGCGCATTCAAAATCGGACGGCGGTCACTTGGCTCCAATATATTGATCAGGTATTATATCCAAGGCTAGATTTAGGAAAAATTGAGGGCCTTTATTTATTTGGAACTGGAATTTTTGCAAATAGGCGATCGACCTTAGTAAAATTAGCATCGGTGTTAAAATACACGTATAATAGCAACGGATTCAATAACATACCGATGATGGCGACTGAGTTTGATGGCTATGATGGAAACTGGGAGAGTTTCACACAATTTCAGATTCCAAGGTATGGTTGTCGGGGGTGCCAATGCTGTTTTAGTCAGGAAGAAATCAAGATGCGAACCATATTTTCGCAGGAAGTATTTCCGTATTACGGATATGCAGGAAGTTATGTTTCGAGCAGGGAATTGAGTTCCATCGTGGCGTTACCATTGTGATGGAAATGTATAAAATTCCCATTAATATCTTGCATTCTAAATGAAACGAGAGTATGCTATCTTTAAGAGGGCGGCTATGTTTGCTTTGATGTAGCCGCCCTCTTAGTGTCTAAGGAAAAATAAGATAAGAAACGTGGGAGGGAGATAGCATGCGTCAAATAGAGGAGAAAGTAGTAAAGACAATGGAAGAGAATCTAAAAGAGTTTGCGGCCAAATTCGGAGAGGAAGCAGCGCGAACGATTGCAGATGAGATTACGGTACATAACTGGCCATATGGAAAGCCAAACAAGGTATTTAGTGTAGGAGAGCAGCCAGTAATCAAAGAAAATATATTTGCAGCAACGGTAAAAGGGGTAAGTTACCTAGGCAATATCGATGATTTCAATCAAGAGTATATCGTAAAAAGCGACGAGTTTTCACACGATATTCCGTTAGGATATACGACGTTAGATATTTATGAACGCGCTTGCGTGTTTGAAGAAGGAGAATGTATCTGGGAAAATGCAGCTCCCCTACAATTACAGCAACTTACGGAAGAAGAATTAAGGGAACGAAAATTGGAAGCATACGTACGTAAGGAAGCCGAGCATTATAGTATCTTTTTACCAGACCGCTCCTTTGACGGAAAGTTCTGTGTATGGTTGGGTAATATGCAGTATCCAGAATATGTGATGATTGACAATAGTAACAAAGAGGAAGTGATAACAGTAGCAAAGGAATATTCCAAACAGCATAAGGTTTCTTGTCTTGTAGCAAAGAGAATCTATTGTTGTAATTGGCATTAAGAAACGATATGTTTGCTTGACAACTACATTGGTCAAACGTATTCTTAGATAGGAGTGAGAAAATGGAACTACAGCGATTACCACAAGCATTTTCTGTATGTAAGTTAGCCTCCTTACAACAGGGAATATATGAACAAGGATTATTTTTCTTAGGAAAGACGGATGAAGAGATTTCCTTAGTATGTGAAACGCAATATAAGCCATCCAATTGTACAGCGGAAGAGGATGGATGGAGAGGATTTCGAATCAAAGGAGAATTGGATTTTTCCTTAATTGGAATCTTGTCCAAGATTAGTACGATTTTAGCGGAAGCGAAGGTTGGAATCTTTGCGGTATCTACATATAATACGGATTATATCTTAGTAAAGGAAGAACAATTCCAGGCAGCCTGTGAGCAGTTAGAAAAACAGGGAATGAAATTGACGAAATTATAAATTCTAAGAAGGTAGTAGTAGAAATAAGAGGAAGAAATGGAAGAGCAGACAAACGTATATAGAGAGTTATTTACCACATTTTTTAAGATAGGAGCATTCACATTTGGAGGCGGATATGCGATGATTCCATTAATCCGCACGGAAGTGGTGGAGAAAAAACAATGGATGAAAGAAGAGGATATTGTGGACATGTTGGCAGTCGCAGAAAGTACACCAGGTCCGCTGGCAATCAACAGTGCTACTTTTGTCGGTTATCATAAAGCAGGAACAAAAGGTGCGGCATGTGCGACAATTGGAGTCATGCTTCCTAGCTTTTTCATCATTTTATTGTTAAGCAGCGTTTTGCGTCAGTTTGAACAGTTGAAGGTAGTTTCCTATGCTTTTTGGGGAATTCGAATTGGTGTGTTAGGATTAATCCTTCATGCAGCTGGAACAATGGCAAAGGGCTGTAGGAAGGATTTGTTTTCCTACATCGTAGTCCTAGTTGCATTCCTAGCGGTTACATGGCTTGACATATCATCTATATGGGTGCTTTGCCTCTGTGGGACAGTAGGAATCTTTGTGACAACAGCAAGTGAAAAGAGAATGGATGGAGAAAGATAAATGATATATTGGCAGTTATTTTGGACGTTTTTTAAAATCGGAGCATTTACTTTTGGTGGTGGATATGCGATGCTCCCGCTGATTGAAGAGGAAGTTATGAGTCATGGATGGATGTCCATGCAGGAATTGATTAATTTTGTGGCGGTCAGTGAAAGCACACCAGGCCCATTTGCGGTAAATATTTCAACTTACGTAGGGACAGAGACGGCAGGAATCTTAGGAGCAGTTGTGGCATCCTTGGGCGTTGTATTACCCTCCTTTCTCATTATTCTGATCATAGCAAGATGCTTTCTTGCATTTAAAGAAAATAAGGTAGTCAAAGGAGCAATGCATGGGCTTCGTCCTGCGGTGGTTGGACTGATTACAGCGGCAGCCCTTGGTGTGGGAAAGACCGCATTTTTCGCGCACGGAGTGTCGTATGAAGCAATGAAAACGGTATCCTTTGGCGTATCCGTTGGTTTGTTTGCCCTTGTGATGTTTGCGCAAAGGAAGAAGGTACATCCGATTGCCATCATCGTATTATGTGCAGCGGTCGGAATTGTGGCAGGATCCCTTGGAATTTTACATTAAATAAAAAGGTTGACAATTAAGAAGGCTTTAGTGTATACTATGAAAGTCGCAAGCGTGTACGCTTCGATTTATAACAGACATCATAAAAGATGCGCGAGTGGCTCAGTGGTGGAGT
>CALZJY010000185.1 GCA_945787925.1 uncultured Anaerosporobacter sp.
TAAAACAAATTGAAATTCAAAATAATTGAATGTAAAACAATTTGATTATGAAAATGATTGATAATAAAACAATCTGGAAAGGCGGGAGGTATACATTTAGAATGACAGGACGACTCATAGGCACCGGATCCTATGTTCCGGACCATTATCTAAGTAATGAGGATATTGCAAAGATTGTAGATACCAGCGACCAGTGGATTAGAGAACGAACAGGAGTAGTAAGACGTCACATTGTGGAAGAGGATACTACGGCAACCATGGCAGTGCAAGCTGCAAAGAGAGCATTAGAAGATGCTTCGATACAGGCAGAGGAAATTGACCTGATTATCGTAAGTACCATTGTGTCAGATGTTCTTATGCCATGTACGGCATGTTATGTTCAAAATGAGATTGGTGCTGTCAATGCCTTTTGTTTTGATTTGAATGCCGCATGTAGCGGATTTCTAGTGGCATATAGCACCGCATTAGGATACATAGAAATGGGACTAGCAAAGAAAGTCTTGCTTATAGGAACAGAGTTATTAGACTGGACGGATCGTTCTACCTGTATCTTATTTGGAGATGGTGCAGGTGCGGCAGTGATTGAAGCTGTGGACGGAGCAAGAGCAAGTATATGTATGCATTCAGACGGAAGCAAAGGAGATTCCTTGCTTCTTCCAAGGAATGGAACGATTACGATGAATGGGCAAGATGTATTTCGTTTCGCAGTATCCAAGGTTCCAAAAGTAATCAAAGAGCTATTGGAACAGCAACAAAAAACAGCAGGAGAGATTGATTATTTTATTTTGCATCAAGCAAATAAGAGAATCATCGATGCTGTAGCAAAACGCCTTCAAGTAGAGGAAAGCCATTTCCCTTGCAATATCGAAGAATATGCCAATACTTCGTCAGCAAGTATTCCAATCTTGTTAGATGAACTTCGAAAAGAGGGAACCCTTAAGAAAGGACAGAAAATTGTACTTACAGGATTTGGCGCAGGGCTCACTTGGGGAGCAGTATATATGGAAATATAAAAAAGAAAAAGGAGAATGAATAGTATGTTAGAACAATTACAAACAATTATCGCAGATGGTTTAGGAGTAGAAAAGGAACAAGTAATAGAAACTGCAGACTTCAAAAAAGACTTAGGAGCAGATTCTTTAGATTTATTCGAACTTGTAATGTCATTTGAAGAAGAATTTGGTGTTGAGATTCCTTCCGAAGAATTAGAAAAGATGGCTACTGTTGGAGATGTTATGAAATACATCGAAGAACATAAGTAGAGTAGAGTAAAGGAAAGGTGATTAAGTTGGATGACAGAATTACCAAGTTATTAAATATTACATATCCCATCATACAGGGAGGAATGGCTTGGGTTGCAGAAGCAAAGCTAGCGAGTGCAGTGTCCAATGCGGGTGGTCTTGGCATCATTGCAGCAGGTGGAGCACCTACGGTAGCAGTAAGAGAGCAAGTGATTCGAGCAAAACATGCAACGGATAAGCCATTTGGAGTCAATATCATGTTGATGAATCCAGATGCGGATGAAATTGCAAAGATGATCGTAGAGGAAAAGGTTCCTGTCGTTACTACAGGAGCTGGAAATCCAGAAAAATATATGGAAATGTGGAAGGCTGCAGGAGTAAAGGTAATTCCAGTTGTTGCAAGTGTAGCGCTTGCAAAGAGAATGGAACGAGCAGGTGCGGATGCGGTAGTAGCAGAAGGATGTGAGTCTGGTGGCCATATCGGAGAAAGCACAACCATGACATTAGTACCACAAGTGGTGGATGCAGTAAGTATCCCAGTCATTGCAGCAGGTGGAATTGCAGATGGAAGAGGAATTGCAGCAGCATCCATGTTAGGAGCAAGCGCAGTTCAAATGGGAACCGCATTTATCGTAACGGAAGAATGTCAAGCACATGAAAATTATAAGAAATGCATCTTAAAGGCAAAAGACATTGATACCAAGGTTACGGGAAGAAGTGTAGGCCACCCAGTTCGAGGCATTCGAAACGAACAGACAAAAGAGTATTTAAAACTAGAAGCAAGCGGAGCAGACGCAATGGAATTAGAACGTCTTACCCTTGGCGGCTTGAGAAAAGCTGTTGTGGATGGGGATGTTCGGATGGGAAGCGTCATGTCAGGACAAATTGCAGGTCTTGTAAAAGAAACTTGTACTTGTGAAGAATTAATACAACGCTTAATGAGAGAATACAAAGAAGTACTAGAAGGAGGACGTATGTATGTCAAATAAGATTGCATTCATCTATCCAGGGCAAGGTGCACAGAAGGTAGGAATGGGAAAAACCTTTTATGATCAATACCCAGAAGCCAAAGCGGTATATGATGACGCAAACGAAGTACTTGATTTCGATCTCTTACACGTTTGTTTTGAAGAAAATGAACAGATAAATGAAACTGCCTATACTCAGCCAGCCCTTGTAGCAACTTCTTTAGCAATCACGAAAGTGTTACAGGACAAGGGAATTACTCCAGAAGTAACAGCAGGACTTAGTCTTGGAGAGTATAGTGCGATTGCAGCGGCAGGAGGGATGGAGGCAACGGATGCCATCCGTCTTGTACGTGCAAGAGGAACGTATATGGAACAGGCAGTGCCAAACCATAAAGGTGCTATGTCTGCCGTTTTAGGACTTACTGGTGAAGAAATCCAAGAGCAGATCAAAGACATTCCAAATGTCTGGATTGCCAATTACAACTGTCCAGGTCAAGTCGCAATCACTGGGGAAACTGAGAGTGTGAAGGCAGCAGGCGTTAAATTGAAAGATGCAGGAAGTAAGAGAGTAATTCCATTAGCGGTAAGCGGTCCGTTCCATTGTCCTATGATGGAACCAGCCGCAGAACAATTGTTGAGTGAACTAATGCAAACACCACTTCAAGAATTGGAAATTCCTTATATTTCAAACGTTACGGCACAACAGGTAGAGAGAAAAGAAAAAATCATCGAGCTTCTTACGACTCAGATGACACATTCTGTGCTTTGGGAACAAAGTGTTTGTCAAATGATTGCAGATGGTGTAGATACCTTCGTAGAAGTAGGGCCAGGACGTACCCTTAGCAACTTTATTAAAAAGATTGATAAGACAGTAAAGACATACCAGATTGGTACCGTAGAAGAAATGGAACAAGTAATAGGAGAGCTAGTATGCAAAGAGAACAAGTAGCAGTTGTAACAGGAGCATCCAAGGGGATTGGGAAAGCCATTGCGGTTGCTTTAGCAAAGGAAGGATATCTTGTTATTGTAAACTATAATGGTTCCGAGGAAGCGGCAACAAAGACCGTGGATGAGATTATTGCAAATGGTGGAAAGGCAAAGGCATATCAGTGCAACGTATCCCAATATGATGCTTGCCAAGCCTTTATAGAAGAGGTAGTAAATACATATGGCGGCATTGATGTATTAGTAAACAATGCTGGAATTACAAGAGATGGTTTGATCGCAAGGATGAGTGAAGAGGCATTTGATCAGGTCATAGCAACCAATTTAAAAGGAGCCTTTCATTGTATTCGATTTGCAGTAAAGACGATGATGAAACAACGAAGCGGCAGAATTATCAGTATTTCTTCTGTATCTGGAGTATTAGGAAATGCCGGACAAGCCAATTATTCGGCATCCAAAGCAGGAATTATTGGTCTTACCAAATCGGTTGCTAGAGAAGTTGCAAAACGTCACATTACTGTAAATGCAATTGCGCCTGGTTTTATAAAAACAGATATGACTAATCAGCTTTCTGATGCAGTAAAGGAGAATGTGACGCAAAGCATTCCCCTTGGAGAGTTCGGAACTCCAGAGGATATTGCCAATGCAGTTGTATTTCTAGCGTCAGAGCAAGCGTCCTATATTACTGGTCAGGTGCTTTGCGTAGACGGCGGAATGGCGATGTAAGCAGGGAGGAATAAGAAAATGAAACGTAGAGTAGTGGTAACAGGAATGGGTGTTGTGACACCGATTGGAAATACAGTAGAAGAATATTGGAACAGTATCTTAGAAGGTAAGGTTGGTATTGGACCAATTACCAAATTTGATACAACAGATTATAAAGTAAAACTTGCTGCAGAAGTAAAGGAGTTTGATGCCAAAGGACGCCTTGGATTCAAACAGGCAAAACGTATGGATATCTTTACACAATATGCGGTAGCTGCTGCAACGGAGGCATTTGAACAGTCTGGATTATCTATGGAAGAAGAAGATCCATACGAGGTAGGTGTAATCGTAGGTTCAGGAATTGGTGGTCTTCACTGTATCGAATTAGAATATGATAAGCTTTTGGAAAAAGGACCAGGAAGAATTAATCCACTTCTTGTTCCGATGATGATTTCTAATATGGCAGCAGGAAATATTTCAATTACTCTTGGTGCAAAAGGAAAATGTACGAATGTAGTTACTGCATGTGCAAGTGGTACGCATTCTATTGGTGATGCATATCGTGCCATCCAATGTGGAGAGGCTACAGTAATGCTTGCTGGTGGAGCAGAAAGTGCAATCACACCTTTAGGTGTAGCTGGATTTACAAGCATTACAGCATTATCTGCTAGCACAGATCCTTCTCGTGCCTCCATTCCATTTGATAAAGAAAGAGATGGATTCGTTATGGGGGAAGGCGCAGGCGTAGTTGTCTTAGAAGAATTAGAGCATGCGAAAGCAAGAAATGCAAAGATTTACGCAGAGATTGTTGGATATGGAGCAACTTCTGATGCATACCATATTACTTCTCCGAGTGAAGATGGTAGTGGCGCAGCCAAAGCGATGGAACGCGCAATGGAGGAAGCGGAGATTACACCAGATCAAGTGGAATATATCAAT
>CALZJY010000186.1 GCA_945787925.1 uncultured Anaerosporobacter sp.
AGGCTCTCGTCTCATCATCCGTCCCGGCCAAGATGCCATCTTCCTATTCAACGGTAAGATAGAAGGAATCTTCAAGGACGACGGTGACTATGACATCGAGTCCCAGATCATTCCCTTCCTCTCAACATTAAAGGGATTTAAATTCGGATTTAACAGCGGCATGCGAGCAGAGGTTCTCTTTGTTAACACGAAGGAGTTCCAGGTGAAATGGGGAACGAAGGGTCCCATCAACATTCCAGCCCCATCTCTTCCGGGAGGAATGCCAATCCGTGCAAATGGTACCTTCACCTTCAAGGTAGATGACTATATGGCATTGATTGATAAGATTGCTGGCGTTCAGAATCAATATTATGTAGAAGATGTGAAGTTAAGAATTACTTCGATCTTAGACCAACTATTAATGAAATGGATTATCAAAGAAGGCAAAGACATGTTCAACTTACAGGCGAACAGCTTTGATATCGCAAAAGGCATCCAGGAAGACTTAGATATGCATATCCTGGATTCCGGTCTACGTATCACCGGCTTTACAATCATGAGCTTTAACTATCCAGAAAACGTGCAGGCAATGATCGAAAAGAATGCTTCTCACAGCATGGTAGGAGACATCAACCGTTACAGCCAGATTTCCATGGTGGATGGCATGGCCTCTGGTCAGGTAAAGGGCGGCGGCATGGCTTCCGATATGGCAGGCATGTATATGGGAATGAATATGGCAAACCAGATGATGCAGAACATGGGCATGCCTGGTGCTGCAAATACTCCTGCTGCTTCTAGCAAACCAAACTTCTGTCCAAATTGCGGGCAAAAGACCGGAGCTGCAAACTTCTGTCCGAACTGTGGACAAAAACTCGTATGATCATCCTATAAACGAAAAAACCTCCTGGTAGGTAATCACTTACTCACCAGGAGATTTTTTTATTTCTTCTATTCTGACTATGCGTTTACAACGGAATCTGGACAGAATACGGAATCATTTTTTAAAGCTTCTAATTTAGCATCTGCATCTTCTAAAGATGTTCCTTTTACGCCAAAGTAGAATTTGATTTTTGGTTCTGTACCGGATGGACGGATTGCACACCATGCATCGTCTGTTAATTCGAAGTATAATACGTTGGATTTTGGTAATCCAGTTGCAGTTACTTCTTTTGTTTCTAAGTTTGTAATTGTATCTGCTTCGTAATCTCTGAAACGAAGAACTTTGTATCCACCCATTTCAGTTGGAATGTTCTTACGATAGTCTTCCATGATTGCTTTGATCTTTTGCATACCTTCGATACCTTTAAGAGTGATGGATTTTAATCCTTCTTTGAAGTATCCGTATGTTTTATACATATTGTTTACTTGATCATATAAGGAAATGCCTTGAGATTTGTAGTAAGCTGCAGCTTCACAGAATGCCATAACAGCAACTACTGCATCTTTATCTCTTGCATGTGTTCCGATTAGGCAGCCATAGCTTTCTTCATAACCGAATACATATTCATTACATCCAGTTTCTTCGAACATTTTGATTTGTTCACCGATATATTTAAATCCAGTTAATACTTCGATTAATCTAGCATCATATTTCTTAGCGATTTGGTCAGACATATTACCGGATACGATTGTCTTAATTAATGCTGCATTGGCAGGAAGGATTCCTTTTGCTGCTTTTTGAGAGAATTCATATTCCGCAATGATTGCACCTGACATGTTACCAGTTAATAACTGCCATTCATTGTTGTTATCGCGGATACATACGCCTAAACGGTCAGCATCTGGATCTGTTGCTAAAATGATATCTGCATTTACTTCTTCTGCTAATTTCTTAGCTAATACGAATACCTTTGGATCTTCTGGGTTTGGATAAGATACTGTTGGGAAGTTTCCGTCTGGAAGTTCTTGTTCTTCTACCACATATACGTTTTCAAATCCAATTTCTTTTAAGATGCGGCGAACTGGTAAGTTACCTGTTCCGTGTAATGGAGTGTACACGATCTTAAGTTGTTTTCCTTCTTCAGAAATTGGGTTGATTACAAGTTTCTTTAATTCTTCAATATAAGTATCATCGATTTCTTTTCCGATTACATGGAATAAGCCAGCGTTTGTAGCTTCTTCTTTATCCATAGATTTGATTTCTGTGTAATCAGTGATTGCATTTACTTCATTGATGATTTCGATATCCTTTCCAGATGTAACTTGAGCGCCATCTTCCCAGTATACTTTGTAACCATTGTATTCTGGTGGGTTATGGCTTGCTGTTACAACGATACCAGCAGTACATCCTAACTTTCTAACCGCATAAGATAACATTGGAGTTGGTCTTAAAGATTCAAAGATGTATGCTTGAATTCCGTTTGCATTTAAGCATAATGCTGCTGCAGTTGCAAATTCAATAGACATTCTTCTTGAATCGTAAGCGATTGCAACACCTTTCTCTTGTGCACCTTGTTTGATGATGTAGTTTGCAAGACCTTGTGTAGCTTTACCTACTGTGTAGATATTCATTCTGTTAGTACCTGCACCAATAATTCCGCGTAAACCACCTGTACCAAACTCAAGATCTTGGAAAAAGCGTTCCTTGATTTCGTTTTCATCATTTGCGATTTTCTTTAACTCTTCGCGAGTAGCTTCATCAAAATGACTATCGTTTGCCCATAACTGATACTTTTCTAAATACGTCATAATATCCTTCTTCCTTCTTTCCATTCTATTTTTAACTATTATATTTTTAAGTACATTTCTAGTTTGCCAATATTATCAAACTATCGTTTCAATTATAAAACGAATTATCTTCAAATTCAACCGAAATTATCCATATACTCATATATGATTCATAATAATCAATTCTATAACTATATAGTCTCTTTTTTGTTAAATTTCTACTCCTATCGTTTTGAAATTCCGATTGTGTCGTCTCCCTGACTCTTTGCGTCATTTTCTTTTATGTATGTAACAATCTCATCTGCCGTTGTGAATGCAAGCCCTACATAGCTATCTGCCGCACCATAGTAAATGGCGATTCTTCCTGTCTTCTTATCCTGTAAGGTTGCACATGGGAATACTACGTTTGGAACGAATCCTCTTTCCTCGTACCATTCTTCTGGCGTTAAGAGATACGTTCCACAACGATATCTTACAATGCTTGGATTTTCCTTATCTAAGATACAGGCTCCCATGCTGTAAACAAACCCATTACATGTGCCAGATACCCCATGATAGAATAACAGCCATCCTTCACTTGTCTCGATTGGTGCTGGGCCAGCTCCGATCTTAACCGATTGCCACCACTGGTTATGGGTATTGCCCATTACATGACGATGTTTTCCCCAATACGTAAGATCAGGACTCTCACTTAAGAAGATATCTCCAAAAGGTGTATGTCCGCTATCGCTAGGTCTTGATAACAATAAGAACTTCCCATCTACCTTTCTTGGGAATAGCACACCATTTCGGTTAAATGGAATGAATGGGTTTTCTAATCTTACAAACGTCTTAAAGTCTTTCGTCTTTGCAAGGCCTAATGCGGCGCCATAGAAATCCGTACACCAGATCATATAGTAAGTATCTTCAATCTTTAATAAACGAGGGTCGTATGCATAGACTGGTACATAGGGTTCTCCTGATTCATCTACAAATGGAATGGATTCCTCTTCAAAGCTCCAGTGGATTGCATCTTCGCTTCGGCCTAAATATAGCATAGGGATGCCATCTGCCTTTTCGGCACGGAATACCCCGATAAATGCTCCCTCATATGGAATGACTGCACTGTTAAAGATTCTTCCGATTTCCTTCGTTGGATTTCTCTTTATGATTGGATTCTCGCTATATCGCCAAACAGGACCTTCAAAACCTTCTGGTTTCTCCTGCCATGGAATATTGTTTAGTTCCTCTGTAAATAACTCTACTTTTGGCATAATATCTTCCTTTCCCTTCTCCATTTTTAATAGTTTAAAAAATTGTAAGATATCATGCATCCTTTTTCCATGTATTATGCTATTCTGTTTACATCCAAACGCATAGATATTACATCGGTTGTGCATTTATAATGCATTTTTCTTGTTTACCTAACGAGAAGAAACATGCTTTGCACCACACAAAAAAGGACTCCACCATCCCCCAATGGAGATTGATGAAGTCCCTTACTATCAACTTATTTTAAGCAAAAATTATGCTTTGTTTACAGAACCGAAAAGTTCCATTTTTTCTTTTACAGTTGCTTTAATAGCTTCAAATCCTGGAGCTAATAATTTACGAGGGTCGAAACCTTTACCTTGTTGGTCTTTACCAGCTTCGATGTATTCTCTAGTTGCTGCAGCGAATGCTAATTGGCATTCAGTGTTAACGTTGATTTTAGCTACACCAAGAGAGATTGCTTTTTTGATCATATCTTCTGGGATACCAGTACCACCGTGAAGAACTAATGGCATATCTCCAGTTTCTTTTTGGATTGCATCTAAAGTTTCGAAGCTTAATCCTTCCCAGTTTTCTGGGTATTTACCATGGATGTTACCGATACCAGCAGCAAGCATAGTTACGCCAAGATCAGCTACTTGTTTACATTCAGCTGGATCTGCACATTCACCTTTACCTACAACGCCATCTTCTTCTCCACCGATAGAACCAACTTCAGCTTCTAAAGAAAGACCTTTTTCGTTACAGATTGCAACTAATTCTTGAGTTTTAGCGATATTTTCTTCGATTGCGTAGTGAGAACCATCGAACATTACTGAAGAGAATCCTGCTTCGATACATTCTTTTGCGCCTTCGTAGCTACCGTGATCT
>CALZJY010000187.1 GCA_945787925.1 uncultured Anaerosporobacter sp.
AAATCCATTGTTCCGATGTTTATTATGTTAGGCAGCTGGTGTGTGTTACGTGTTACCTATATCACAACCGTACTACATTTTCTACCGAAAATCCAAGTCATCTTTTGGGCATACCCTATCACGTGGTTTGTAAGCTCCTGCATATTCTTACTATTCCTAGTGAAGTCCGACTGGATGCATGGGTTAGAATATTAAAAACAGAACAAACGATCCACTAAAAAAGGAGCTGCCACATCCACTGTGACAGCTCCTTCTTAATTTATTTAAATACATAGACAAGGATGATAACCATTCCAATTCCATACATTAATAATGCATAAGAGATACTTCCTCGAATTCGACTGCTTGTCTTCTCGATACTCTTTCTGAATTCTTGACCTTTCTTGCTCTTCTGTTTTTCTTCCATCTTCGGTGTGTATACCGTCTTTGCTAATAACGCGATGAATCCATCGGTAATCTGCTCAAATACACGACTTACAAATGCACCAATGAATGGAAGGAACACAAGAAGAATCGGGCGGTATACCGCATTTTCAAGATCAAGCCATTCTGGCCATGCATTGATATATACCCTTCTGCCTGTTTCATCTTTCTTCATCAGAAGAAGTCGAACGACACCAAAGTAAACTACAAGACCGATTACTAGGGAAATGATTGCTCCTTTTAAGTTTACAAAGCTAAAGTAATGAACCGCATGGGCTGGACTTTCGCCATGCATGAACTCTTGTCCTAAATCTGCAAGACGGTCCATCGTAACGTTTGGCACGAATCCTAAGATTGGAAGGATGATCGCAGAACCTGCGATTGCAAACGCACTTGCTTTACTCATATAGTCTTTCTTCGCATCAAATTTCTCTTGATTTGTATCATTTTTCTCAATGAAGATTGCTACAAATAATTTGATCATATATGCAATTGTAAGACCACCAGTAAGCAGGAAGATCCATTCTACTGCTTTATAGTTCATTACAGCTACTCCTTCCTCATGAAGAAGATGGATATATTCCACGATACTCTCATGAAGAAGCGTTTTGCTGACATAACCATTCCATAGAGGGATACCCATGATACCTAACGCACCCATTAAAAAGGATCCCATCAGACAGAATTTCTTACGTCCAAATCCGCGAATGGAATTTAAATCTAATTTATGAAGATTCATATAAACCACACCGGCAACCATAAACAATACTAACTTGATTAACGAATGGTTTACCATGTGAAGTAACGTACCACGTACTGCAAGGGCATTATGGTGGCCAAGAAGTCCCTGCATACCTACACCAACTAAGATAAAGCCGATTTGTGACATGGAACTTAGGGCAAGGGTACGTTTTAAGTCAATGGAGAACACTGCAAGGAATGCTCCCATGAACATTGTAATTACACCGAATCCTAAGATGGCATTTCCCCAAACAGCATCATGTAAGAAAATCTGTGCACTGATGATTAAGATTCCATATACACCGGATTTTGTTAAGATACCAGATAGTAACGCCGAAGCTGGTGCTGGTGCTACTGGATGGGCTTTTGGAAGCCAGATATGAACTGGATACATACCTGCAAAACCAAATAAGATACAGCCACCAGCCACATATAACATCGTCTTGTCTTGGATTCCATGACAAGCTTCGTATAATTCGTTGATTTTTAATGTTCCTGCTTGTGTATATAACAGGAATAATCCCATTAACATCACAAGACCACCGATTACTGCGACTGCAAGATACGTACCTGCCGCACGCATGGATGCTTCTTTTTCATCATGTGCAACCCATACATAAGAAGTAAAGGACATGATTTCAAAGAAAATGAATGTTGTAAATAAATCTGCGGATAAGAATACGCCCACCGTTGCGCCAAGTGTGAGTAACGTAAATAAATAATAACGATTACGGTTGCGATAATGTGCGAAATATTCCTTGGAAAAGATTGTCGTCATCATCCACATAAGTGCTGCAATTAATACATACAGTACACGGAACCCGTCTAATTCTAAATACATTCCTCTTCCACAGAATTCCTTCCAGACAAACTCTGTCGTCTCTTGAAATGTAACGAACAGATATGCCATTACAAGGAATTCAATGATTGCAACTGCAGCTGCAAAATAATTTCTTGCTTCTTTATTTTTTCTCCCGATGAGATAGCTTACGAATGCTCCAGCCATAGGGAATAAAACAAGAAATAATAAGATAAAATTACCTTCCATGTTAACCTCCCTATATTAATCCATTGGCGATTCGAGTAAAGAATTCAACCAATGGTGCACTGTGAATACCAAATGCAATGATTGCCACTGTAAATGCCATTAAAGGCACTGTCATATACCATCTTGGATCTTCCACATGTGCAAGTTTTGTTTCATCAAATCCCTTTGCAGGGAAGAATGCCCTTACTGCAATCGTAAGCAGATACATTGCAGTAAGTAATGCTGAAATTAATAATACGAATACTCCGATTGCAGGAAGCATATCCCCTGTCTCTACCGCCGCAAATGCAAGGTTCCATTTACTGATGAATCCAGTCAGTGGCGGAACACCAACTAATGCAATTGCTGCAACAGTAAAGATACTGAATACAAACGGCATCTTACGTCCAAATCCTTCAATTTCATATACATACTCTTTGTGTGTCTTAAACATAACTGCACCGACACAGAAGAATAATGCAATCTTCATGATACCATGGAAGATCATATGAGTAAGTCCACCCACAAGTCCTGCCGGTGTCATAAGCACGACACCGAACAAGATATAGGATAAGTTACTGATTGTAGAATATGCTAACCTTCTCTTTAGGTGTTGTTCTTTTAACGCCATAGAGGATCCAAATAAAATCGTGATCAGTACTGCTGTCATAACAACGTATTGTGCCCATGTGCCACGTAAGAACGCTGCACCAAAGCAGAAATACGTAACTCTCATGATTGCGAATGCACCAGACTTAACTACTGCTACTGCATGAAGTAATGCGGTAACCGGAGTTGGCGCAACCCCCGCCATTGGAAGCCATTTGTAAAATGGAAATACTGCTGTCTTTACGCCAAAACCAAAGAATGCAAATACATAGCCAAGTAATACTAAATTATTTTTATCTCCGATTTTTGCTAAATCAAGTACTCCGCCGAATACGAAATCAGAAGGAGTACCGTATTTCATAAGCATCACAATACCGATGAATGCCATAGCCGCACCACCTACGGAATACGCAATATACGTGATACCCGCCTTGATGGACTTTTCATTCATGGAGTGCATAACTAACGGTAATGTAATTAATGTTAATAACTCGTAGAAGAGGTATAACGTTGCGATATTCGCTGAAAATGCGATACCAACAGTAACGCCAAACGTTCCTGTATAAAAACTAAAGAAATAGTTCTCTCTTTTTTCATGTGTCATATATTCAAAGGCAAATAGCGTGGCGAATGGCCAAAGTGCTGCTACTAGCCCTGCAAATACTTTCGAAAGGCCATCGATTCTTAGTGCAATCGAAAATCCCTCTGTAAGCTTAAATAACGTAATTCCTTCACTTGGCCCATACCATAATAGCAGGTAAGTGAAGATTGTATTAAGAACCACGATCGTACCAACATACATCTGTCTCTTATTTCTTGACTCAAAATGGAACAATGGCAATACTGCCGCCCCAAGAAGTGGAAATAAGATCGGTACCAGTAATAATAATGGACTAGTCAAACTATCCCTTCTTTCCTACATAATTGTTTCAATAATTGTTTGAATAAAGCTTGCAAATGCATTTGGAAACATTCCAAGTAAGACAGATCCTGTCGCTAAGATCACAAGTGGGATCGTCATAAACTTATTTGGCTCTAATTTTTCTAATTTGGAGTAATTATAATCTGCTCCTGGGAAAAAGCCGTTAATTGTAATTGGCAGTAAATAACCTGCTGTCAATAATGCACTCACAAGAAGTACGATTGGTCCAAACCAACTAAAGAAAGAAATTCCTGACTGAAGGGAACCTACTGCAAGATACCATTTACTGATAAATCCGCAAGTTGGAGGGATACCGATCAATGCTAACGAACAAATCGTATAACACCACATCGTAATTGGCATCTCTTTACCAATTCCACGAAGTTCAGAAACCTTCGTCTTACCAGTCTTATAAATGATGGCCCCCGCTACAAGGAACAACCCATTCTTAATGAAAGAATGGAATACAATATGCTCCATTCCGCCAAGTACGCCATCTGCATTTAATAAGCTAAGGCCAAATAATACATAAGAAACCTGGCTCACCGTCGAATACGCAAGACGTTTCTTTAATACTTGTTCTTTATACGCAAGCATGGAACCCATAAATACAGTTAAAAGTGCAAGGCTCATCCAAGCTGTCTGAACCCAAGTTCCACGTAGGAAGTCAGGACCAACAATGTAAAATACAACTCGGATGATACCAACAACACCCGCTTTTACAATAACTCCAGATAAAACCGCACTGGCTGGTGCTGGTGCTACTGGATGGGCTGTCGGTAACCATCCATGAAGTGGAAACATACCTGCTTTTGCACCAAATCCAATAATGGATAAAAATACGATTACAAGGAAGAAGCCCTCATGTCCTGCAAGTTTTGCAAGATCAAGTGTTCCGCCTCCCATAAATTCAATGGTAGTCGTATATTGATTCATATAGAAAATGCCTAGTAAGCCTAGGGAAGCACCGCAGAAGGAATAAAAAAGATATTTGAAACCTGCTTTGATTGCTTCTTTATTTAAACTGTGTAATAC
>CALZJY010000188.1 GCA_945787925.1 uncultured Anaerosporobacter sp.
GGTGATTTTTTTGTATAACAAAGTGACTCCACCCGCATAGCAGGTGGTTTTTAGTTTCATATATCTCCGTTTCTCTGTTGAGAAACTCCGACATACTCAACAGGCTAAAGCCCATAACGAGAAGAAACACGCTTTGCGAGTTTCTCTCGTTATCGCGACAGTCGCCAAGGTCATGCAAGCAGGACTTTGGCTCGTTGTTCGCGTAAAAAAGAGGTGAATCCGCAGATTCACCTCTTTTTCTCCCTTATAATACAAAAATCTGTTTTAACACATGGTGTTTCGCTGCATTCTTTAATTCAACAACAAATCCAGCGATGTCATTTTGGAAATAGGAATTCACTTCTTCTGCCTGGTTTTCCCATCCTTTCTGCACCAATGCATGCATATAATACAGAATTACTTGTTTTAGCTTCTCCTCACTTATCCCATTTACCTCTTCTTCCATCCTCTTATATTCCTGTTCTTGAAATCCAAACCGTGTAATCGGCTTATCTGCCATCATGCTTCCAATCATATTTCGCATTACTACAGAACTGATATTGAGCAACAACTCATCATATTCTATATGGTAGGCCTTTAGTACTTCCGTTACATACTCTTTCGGAAGCCCGGATAAAAAGATCTGTTCTGCATGGACACCATCAATATAGGTTTGAATCGCATCGATTCCGCATTGTTCATACACTTTCGTACAAAGCAACGGATAATCTAACGTAAGCAAATGATCAAATGGCCGATACCTGCTATCATAATATAAAAAGAACTGTGGAATTCCTTTTATTACCGTATCGTAATACGCCTTATTTCCATAGCTATCAAACATAGGAAGTATCGAGTGATACCGTTCCTTCACGACTAACACCTTTTCTACAAGCCTACGATACCCCTCTTCATATGCCTGCCTTGCAGAAAGCTGAAATTCCACACTCTCTATATAGTCTTTCTCTTCTTCTAATTCACGAATACAATAGAGTACCGCCTCCATAAGTTCATTGGCTTTCTCATAACTGATGGACGTGCTCTCATTGCTTGTATATTTCTTGCTTAACTCTGCCACAATTGGCAATAATTCTTCCATTTCGTACCTAGAATGCAATGCCTGTTTACTCAACTCTCCACCCACCTCTAAAAGAATGTGTTCCTTCTCTAAGCTCTCTTGCAAAGCTTTCTAATGAAGTATCTTCTAAATACTCTACCGATCCCTGGCAAATGCCATTAAACTTATCTTTCATATAGGAAATCAATTCATCATCCGTAAGTTCGTCTAATGACTCATTCTTATACAAATAAAAAATTCGCTGTAAGGAAGCCATCGTGTCTACATAATTATCCTAATAGATATAGGGAGAATCACAAAATGCATAGATTAATTTTGGCAAGATTCCTTCGCCAAATTCTATTCGTCCTTCCTGCTGCAAACTATCCTTGCGGTCACTTAATAGTATGTTTGTTTCTTCTTCTGACAAGGTAACTCCAAATTTCTTCGTATACTCGTTACAGGCAAGTACTTCTTTTCTTACTAATTCGCCATTTTGCATCCATTTCTTTAAATCATAATGTTCCATTGTTATCTCCTCCATGACTACTCAGTATTCCCTACTCCGCCTTTCCTATGCGCCTAATAATTTTCGCATATTACCATTATAACAAACCAGAAGTAGTTTACAATATTTTACTTCTCTCAAATTAATAAAGACAGAAAAGAGCACCTGCAACTAGCAAGTGCTCATCGTCATCTTATATATGATTTGCCACTTCAAAAGCATCCCAGATCGCATACATGATATTAGATACTTTCTTTGCATCTCCTAACAAATATACTTCCGGTACATCAAACTCAATTTCATGATATAGGGAATTCTCCTCCTTGTAGCCAACCGATAAGATTACGCTATCACAAGGAAGCTTTACTTCTTTTTCTCCTTGATGTACATGAAGCACGCCATCTTCATACTTTGTAACGGTAGCGCTTGTAACCTCTTCTATGTTATAGTATGGAAGAAGTGCTTCTAACATCTCTTTATTCGCATGACAAAGTGGTCCGTTCACCGCCAACACCTTGTCCATCGCTTCTACAATCGTTACTTTCTTTCCTTGTTTTGCAAGCCAAAGTGCAGTCTCACATCCAACTAATCCTCCGCCTACGATTACCGTATTCTCTCCACAGTCTCGTTCTTTTAACAACACTTGGGATGCTGTAAATACTCGTTCATCCTCTCCAAGAGAAAACACTTTCGGAATAGAACCCGTTGCAATAATGACTGCATCGTACTCACTGTTTACGATTTGCTCTTTCGTAACCGTTACATTTAATTGAACAGGTACTTCATATTTCTTTAATTCCGTCTCGTACCACTGTGCAAGTGCGATATCATCCTGCTTAAAGTCCGGTGCACCGCCTGGAATCAAGTTGCCTCCTAATCGATTAGAACGTTCAAATACTTCCGGCTTATGGCCACGGATCGCAAGCACACGAGCTGCTTCACATCCTGCCACTCCCCCTCCAACAATCATGACTTTCTTTGGTTGTAAGATTGGCTCGTATGCCATAACACGTTCTCTTGCTGCCTGTGGATTTACTGCACAATTCAACATCGAGAATTCTTGAATACGCCCCATACAGCCTTCATGACAGGAAATACAAGGACGAATCTCTTTTTCTAGTCCAGCTCGTAACTTATTCACGTAATGAGGGTCTGCTAATAACGGTCTACCTAAATCAATAATGTCACATTCTTGATTTTCGATGGCCTCAAGCGCCATTTGCGGATTGTCCATTCGTCCTGCACAGAATACTGGAATTGATACGACTTCTTTTACCATTTTACAATATTCACGATACAACCCCTTCTCTTGATACATTGGAGGATGATTCCACCACCACGCATCATAGGTACCAACATCAGTATCTAATCCATCGTAACCATAGGACTCTAATAACTTGGCCGCTTCTAGCCCTTCCTCAATATCTCTTCCCTTTTCTTCAAATTCTTCTCCTGGAAGTGCTCCTACTCTCCAATCCTTAATCATGCTCTTCAAACTGAATCGAAGCGTGACTGGAAAATCCTTACCACACCTTTTTTTGATTTCTTCTACAATTTCTTTTGCAAATCGAAGACGATTCTCTAAGCTACCACCATATTCGTCCTCTCTTTGATTAAACATAGAAATCGCAAACTGATCAATCAAATATCCTTCATGCACTGCATGTATTTGAACCCCATCAAATCCAGCGCGCTTCGCATTGTAAGCTCCTTGGCCAAAAGAAGCAACAATACTATGGATTTCTTCTACTGTAAGTGGTCTACAAGTCTTATTTAACCATCGATGTGGAATTGCGGATGGTGCAACGGGAGGAAATTCTCCAAGATTTGTTGGAATCGTAACTCGTCCAAATCCACCTGACATCTGTAAGAAAATCTTACTTCCATATGCATGCACGCGTTCTGTCATTTCTTTGCTTGTACGAATAAAATGAACAGAATTATATGTAGAATTCGGACAGTTTGGCATACTTTGCGTTTCCACTTCACAATCTGAAAACGTGACCCCTGTAATAATTAGCCCTGTTCCCCCTTTTGCTCGTTCTGCATAGTAATCAATTCCTCTTTGATTCCATCCACCCTCAGCATCAGATAATCCTAATGGTCCCATTGGTGCCATTGCAAATCGATTCTTAATTGTCAGTGTTCCAATTTTCACTGGCGTAAATAGCTGTTTATAATTCACATCTATTCCCCCTTTTCCCTATATTTCTAGTATACGGAAAAAGTCTGGTGTCCTCTAGCAACAAAACATTGATAGGTATCTACTTATTCTTACTTTTTAGTCAAATATGTATATAAATATTGACGAAATAGCTGAATCGTCTCAAACTCTTTATTTTCTTCTACAATGATTCCATAAACATCCCAAGTCATCGTTTCCTCAAATGGAATTCCTCTTACATTCTTTGTCCGCAACTCCTCTTCTAAAAAGTCAGGAATCAATGCAACTCCTATCTTTTGAGAACAAAGCTTCGTAAGCACGCCACCTTCAAATGTCTTTGCGACAATTTCAGGATAAAATCCTAAACGCTGACATGCATGAACAAATTGGTGATACATCTGAAAATGCTCATTCATCGTCAAGATCCTCTCTTTTCGTAGCATCTCTAATATCACTGTATCATTTTCATAGAGCGGATGTCCTTCATATACTAACAATTTAATGTTACGGCTTACAATCTTTCGCTGCAAGAATCCTGACTCTTTACATTTTCCCACAACAAATCCAAAATCCAGTTCCGAAGTCACTAACTTTTCTTTCACCTCTGCATTAGAATACTCGCACCATTCCACACTGATTTCGGGATGTTTCTTCATAAAATCCAAGATTAGCTGTAATGGTAGCACATGAAAGATTCCATTAGCACATCCAATCCGCAGTCGACTCCTATGATTTTCAAGCTGCTCCATTTTATTTCGTATGCATTGAAACTGTTGAAATAATGTTTCTGTATTTTCATATAATACTTTGGCGCTCTCGGTAGGCAATACTCCTGTCTTGGTACGCATAAATAATTCTATATGTAACTCCTCTTCCATTTTTCGAATCGTCTTGCTTAGGCCCTGAGGCGTAATAAACAATTGCTTTGCCGCCTTATTTATACTTTTTGTTTCATATACACAAGAAAAACACCTTAGATCTTTTGTATCCATATAACTCTCCCTTCTAAA
>CALZJY010000189.1 GCA_945787925.1 uncultured Anaerosporobacter sp.
ACCTTTCCTTCCTCATCTCGATAGACACCTATTCTTCTTCCCTTATGCCATACGATGCCTGCATCCCCTTTCTTGATCTGATAGAGCTTTTCGGCCATTGGCTGGCCTGTGAAACCAAAAAATCCTTTGATCGTCGTCTTGATATGGTCTTTTCCGTTCTTCTTGGATGCCTTATAGGAAAATCTAGATGGCGAAAAGATGGAGTCTTCGATTGGCATCGCTCCTGTAATATACTCCGTAAGCATGTTCGCTGCTACCATGGAGGTAGACATGCCCCATTTGGAGAATCCAGTGGCTACATATCGGTCATTCCTTCTCTTTGATAATCTTCCGATATACGGAATCTGATCTAGACTCATGCAATCTTGATTGGACCAGCTAGCCACAATGGGTGCATCTGGATACAGCCTTGCTGCCACATATTGAAGGGATTTCTTGTGTTCTTTGCTTCCTGAGATACCAACCCGATGGTTCTCGCCTCCAATCAGAATGTATTCTCCAGATCTTCGAAAGGATAAGTCGTCCTCCTGTTCTCCAATATACATTCCATGAGCAAGGCCCTTCTCCTGTTTTACGGCTACCACATAGGAACGTTCCTGATACATGCGCAAGAAGAAATATCCTGGATGGTTGAGCATTGGATAATGGGTCGCGATGACGATCTTGTCCGCCTCAATCTCTACGAGCTCCCCTCCCCTTGTCTGATCGAGTACTTCTAATGTGTTTCCCTTAATTCGCTTTACCATCGCATGTTCCCAAATTGTAAGCTCCTTTGCGATGGCAGCTAGGAATTTGATTGGATGAAACCTCGCCTGGTTTGGAAAGCACACGGCACCTGTTACCGGAAATGGGAGTGCCGTTTCCGTTGTAAAATAGGCATCGATTCCAACTTTCTTTGCCGCTTCTACCTCTGCCTTGATATTCTTTGTGTCCTTTGTCGTATAGACATAGGCGGACTCCCTTGTAAACTCGCAGTCAATTCCCTTTTCCTGAATCAACGTCTCATACTGGGCGATTGCTTGTTCATTCCTTCTTGCATATTCCTTTGCCTTTTCCATGCCATATTGGGTAATTAAGCGATCGTAAATCAAACGATGCTGGCTTGTAATCTTTGCAGTCGTATTTCCCGTCATGCCCCCGCCAATCGTATCTGCCTCAAACACCTCGACCTGCTTTCCCTGCTGCTGCAAGAGATATGCCGTAAGGATTCCGGTCAGGCCGCCTCCGATGACTGCGACCTCTACCTTGTGGCTTTCAAGTGTTCCCTTTCTTTCATATGCGATAATTTCCTCGTTCCATATTGAATTGCTCATAACTAGGACGCCCTCTCTTTCCTTATAACTGCGCCTAGTATTGCCCTTCTTCCCTATGTATTATTCCTAACAGGCTTCCCCCTGCCTGTTAGAGACTTTCATGCAATGCCTGCAAAATCATTTGCAGCTTATCTGCTTCTAATTGTCCTGGAGCACTTGCTTTTCCTACTGCACCAAATGTAATTGCCGATCCAAAGAATTCTCCTGAAACTCTAGAGATTGCTCCCATTCCTGCCATGGACATCGTAACGACTGGACGCTCTGCATGTACACGTACCATTTCCTCCGTTACAAGCAATAACTCCAACACGTCCCGTTTACTCGTTGGCATTACTGCGATCTTTGGAATATCTGCACCCATGTCCTGCATCTTGCAAAGCCTTCCTATGATTTCTTCTTTTTTTGGTGTCTTATGAAACTCATGGTTGGATGCCACGAGATAGACTCCCGCTTTTCTTGCCGCTGTCTTGATTTCATCAAATACCTCTCCGCCAAGGGAAAACTCGACATCCACAAGGTCCACTAATCCAGAAGCTGCTACTGCTTGGTTCAGCTTGCAGTATGCTTCTTTTGTAATCTCACGTTCTCCGCCCTCCTGCTTTGTACGGAACGTAAATAGCAATGGTACTTCCCCAAGGTAATTCCTTAGACAACTTGCAAGTTCTAGTACCTGCTCTATCCCATTTGCATTTTCTAGCCAGTCTGCCCTCCATTCTACCAAATCCGGAGATGACTTCTTCACTTCTTCTGCCATCCGTAGAAGTTCTTCTTTTGTCCTTCCGACAATCGGCACACACACCTTAGGAATTCCTTCCCCAATCGTTATCCCTTTTATCTTTACTACACCTTTCATTTTTTTCTCCTTTTTCGTAATAATTTCCCTATTATTATATCTAATTTATGATAATTCGACTATCCTGAATCGTTTTACTTTTTCCCCCTTTTTTTGTAATCGATTTTTTTCCACTAAATTACATTTGTATTCTTCCATTTAATTACTTATAATACCTCTGATTGCATGGGCTTTCAGAAAGCTCAAAAGACAATTGAGGAGGACTTATGAAACATTTATTTCACCCGCATACTAGGACAAGAAAACTCAACCTTTCTTCTAAATTCCTAATTACATCAACGTTGATTCTAGCCTTGATTTCAATTTGTATTGGGGGCTTCTTTTATGATTACTATAGAAGAGATCTTGCAAGATCCTTACAGCGAATGGTAATGGAACTCGCTCAGGTTGTTTCGGCAAACCTAGATGGGGACTTACATGAGACCTTTGATATTTCTTCCATTCATACAGAAGAATATCTTGAACAGTCTTCTTATCTAGCTGATATTATGAATATTTCTGGATTAGCATATGCCTATACATATGTCCCAGCCGCAGAAGGTGAACTTCAATTCATCCTTTCTAACGAAGATGCGCAGCTTGGAAATTATGGGGATTGTATGGGGCTTCGTATGAAGGCCAATGAATATACAGACAAGGCACTTTCTGGGACTGCATGTTTCGAAGATGGTATCTATTCCGATGAATGGGGAATGTATTTTTCTGGATATGCACCAATTTATAATAGCAAGCAGGAAGTCGTAGCAGCTGTGGGAGTTGATTACTCCGCATGCTCCTATCTTGCTAGGCTGAAGACGATGGTTTTGATTACCTGTCTGCTCACATTCGCTTGTTGGATCGTAAGCGTTATCATAGTATTATTCATCAGTCTTCGTTTACAGGCGGGAATTGTAGCGATGATTGATCGTGTGGATACCATTACAAACAATGATGGTGATTTAACACAACGTATTGAAATACGTAGCGGGGATGAATTAGAGCTTATGGCCGATAAATTCAACTACTTCCTTGAGAAGATGCGTAGCGTGCTTCAAGAAGTTCATCTTACTACGAAACAAATTACTGAGTTTTCTAAGAATACGACAAAGTACTTTGAAACTACGAGTAAGGAAATCTACTCCATCAATACTTCCATTCAAAATCTTTCAAGCTCTACGGAGGAAATCTACTCCTCTATGGACTGTATTGCCTCCTCTGGACAAGAAGTCTTCTCTTATACGAGCCAGGTTTGCCTAGATACGTATACACAGACTACGTATTGTGCGGCTGCGGCAAAGCGTGCTGCCGAATTAAAAAACTATTCGGAAGAAGTAAAAGCTTCTACCGTTGCATTAATTACAAAATATCGGGCTCAATTAGAAGCACAATTAGAGAAAGCAGATGAGATTACTAAAATGTATGCCGACACAACTGGCATGGATTCTCTTTCTCCTGATACGGCAAAGGATTTTGATGGTGTGCATACTGAGATGATTGAAGTAATACATGGATTATCCGCACTCGGCTCTTCCCTGATCGCCTATATCGATGAACATGTACTTGCAGATTATGATAGTATCGTCTCCCATATGGAACAATATCATAAGGATGCTACTGCATTCCAGGATATCATGAGTACTTTCCATCAAAACGCATTAAATCTACAGCTACAGTTTACGAATGTTAATTCTTCGATTGAAGCCATTGCGTGCTCCCTTGTAGCAACTGCTGCAGAAGCGGAACAAGTAACGTTTGTTACAGAAAATTTAAATAATAGTATTCATATGATGAAGGAACAAGTGACTCAAAACCAGAGCATTGTAAATGAACTGCAAGAAACACTTGATTTCTTCACGATATAGAAACGAAGTGTGCAAAAAGTAAAAAGAAGCTAGGGCTCATCCATCTTATGGATGCCCTGGCCTCTTTTTATTTACGCGAATAAACTGTCACGATAACGAGAGAAACTCGCAAAGCGTGTTTCTTCTCGTTTTAATTGATTTCCATATAGTATATGTTTACATTGCTATCGCCTTTGATAATCGTATGGTTTCCTACCGGAAGAGATACGTTTAAGATTCCTTGTTGGAAGCTGTATTTCGTTCCATCAATTAAGACGGACTTATTACAATCTGCATTCGCTACTAACGTTAGGGTTACTGTATTGCTTGTCTTAAACTCAATCTTCGTTGCAGATTCCATCTTTAATGCGTTCGTAAGCGTTTCTCCCTTATAGGATACGGTTCCTTTTGACGTAGAAAGGCTTCCCTTGATTGTGAAGGCTTCGCTTGTGATTCCTTGCTTCGTAAAATTATGGATGATCGCCGTTGGTTGTTGGGGTTGCTCTGGTTTGGCTGTTACTTCCGGACTTGGTGTTACTTCTGGACTTGGTGTTACTTCTGGACTTTCTGCATTCTTATAGGATGTCTGCATCCATTGTGTATTCGTTAACTCGATTGCTCCTGCACCTACGAATGGAAGTACCGTTTTCTCCAACGTTTTTGCCTCTTGTAACCTTACTGCTTCGTATGGAAGTTCTGCAAGGAATGCCTCCTGATCTAATACCAATTCT
>CALZJY010000190.1 GCA_945787925.1 uncultured Anaerosporobacter sp.
CATTTCCTTTTCCTTGTGGTTCATCGATTGTAACGTAAACCACCGCTTTCGGATCATTGGCTGGTGCATATCCCATGAATGAAACGACATACTTTTTATCCTTACGAGGTATTTTTTCCGCAGTACCTGTCTTACCAGCCACTTCAAATCCCTCGATATCTGCTGTTTGTGCTGTCCCTTTTTTCACAGTCTGACGCATATAGTTTCTTACAAGTTTTGAAGTTTCTTCCGAGACTACTTGACGAGTATACTCAGATTTTACATTACGGATAACGCTACCATCTTCTGCTGTAATTTGTTTTACTACGTGAGGAGTGTAATAATATCCTCCATTGATCACAGAAGAAAAGGCAGCTGCCACTTGAATCATTGGAACAGACATACTTTGACCGAAACTACTTGTTGCGAGCTGTGTTGCCCCCATACCGTCTTCTGTATAAACCTGTCCAATACTTTCACCAGCAAGATCGATTCCACTTTGTTTACCAAGACTGAAATCTGTTTGATATTTATAGAACAAACGAGATCCCATTTCTTTTGATATCTGCATGATTGCATCATTACAAGAGTATGCCAATACTTCTTCTAATGTGATTTTTCCATGACCCGAACGTTTCGCACATCGAATATAGGTTCTACCATTATTGAAGCTTTCTTTTCCATCACATACCCAAGTCTGATCCTTATTGATGATGCCTTCATCTAATGCTGCAGCAACTGTAAGTGCCTTGATTGTGGAACCTGGCTCGAAGTTATCACTAATTGTGGAATTTCTCCACATTAGATTTCTTGCTTTTAGCAATTCTTTTTCAGACATCTTGTTAATTTCAGACTCTGTATATAATGGACTTAAATCCATTGGATTATTTAAATCATATTGAACGCTTTCTGCCATAGAAAGCACTTCTCCACTATTGGGATCCATGACAATTACAGAAGTATTCTTGCTACCAATCTTTTCGTCAAATTGCTTGATATGCTTTTGTACAATATTTTGTATATTAACGTCTAGCGTGGACACAACATTGTTTCCATTTACTGCCTCTTTTACCGTATCCTCTACGTCATTATCAGTATTAAAATAACCGTATGTTGCTCCATTGGTTCCATTTAATTCGTCGTTATAGTATCCTTCAATGCCCGAGCTTCCTACATTTCCTGAAAACGTAAAGCCGATTACTTTACTTGCAAGGTCATTGTTTGGATAAGTTCTCACATAATCTTCTTCAAAAGTAACCCCTTTAATAAAGTCATTTTTCTTTACTAACTCTTTGAACTCTTTTACCTTTTCATAGGGATACCCTTTTTGATATACATAATATCTACTATTTGGTTTTTCTTTTAATAGTTTGCGGATTTTTTGCTCATCAGCACCAAATACTTTTACCAATTCTCTAATCGTTGGTTCCACAAACTTTTGTTCTCCCTTGGTTTCTGTTAATATCCCCTTAGGATCTAAAATAAGGTTATATACCTTAACACTCTTTGCTAATACTGTACCGTTACGATCGGTAATATCTCCCCTTCGGTAAGGAAGCACCGAATAGGAATACGATTGTTGTGATAATACTGATTTCTTATATCGTTCCCCTTTTACGGAATTTAAATAAAACAGTCTTCCAATCAAAATTATAAAAAGAAGGATTACAACACAAAATACAAGCAATAAACTTGCTTGCATTTTTGAATTGAACCTTTTTATTGTCTTTTCTGTTTTTTCTCTCCTACGCACTTTTCATCCACCCACTTATTTTCTGTTTAAAATTGTATCTGGCTCTCCTTGTGGAATATCCGCATACTGTTTCACGTAATCTTTTTTTGCTTTATCGTAGTTAATAATTTGGTTATCTTTTGGATGTACCATGCCTAGTTTATTCATAGCATAGTTTTTTACGTATTCTAGATCCACATTTTTAACAGAATCTGCAATTGCAGTATTTTCATTTTTTATCGTGATCACTTCTTTTTCAAGAGAAGTAATCTTACGATCTAAATGTCTAACTTTTTGTTGTGCCTGTAAATACTGTACAGCCATCACTACAGTCATCACTAATGCAATAGAAAAGAAAATTGCAGAAACACGGTCAAAGCTCTTGTGTCTTGCTAATCTACGATCACGTTCTTTTCTTTCCTGCCTCTTTCTTCTTTCGTACTCTTTCCTTCGCTCTTCTCTTGTTGAATCAATATCAGGAACCGTCTCTAGATGCCTTACTGCATTACCGTCAAAGGTTCGTTGATACTTTCTTACTGTACTCATGATCAATCACCCTTTTCTATTCATACATAAAATTCACAATTGCAAAAACATAACTCATCCCAGTTGCATAACTTTTGCCTAAGCGCGTTCGAACACTCTTAATTTAGCGCTCTTTGAACGTGAGTTTACTTCAAGTTCTTCTTCCGATGGTAAGATTGGCTTTCTTGTAATCACTTTTCCTAGTGATTTATTGCCACATACACATACTGGAAATTGTGGTGGACATGTACAAGGATTTTCGAACTCTTTAAACATTGTCTTAACGATTCTGTCTTCAAGAGAGTGGAATGTAATGATACAAATTCTTCCTCCTGGATTTAGAGATTCTACCATATCCCTTAACGTATTTTTTAATACGTCTAACTCCTTGTTTAGTTCAATTCTAATCGCTTGAAATGTTTTCTTAGCTGGGTGTCCCGTATTCATACGAATCTTCATAGGAATCGCCGCTTTAATAGCCTCAATTAATTCAAATGTTGTTTCGATTGGCTTTTCTTCTCTCATACGAACTATATGTTTGGCAATATTTTTTGCGAATTTATCTTCACCGTAATCTCTAATAATACGATATAGATCATGTTCACTATACTCATTCACAATATCTCTCGCAGTCATTTCATTACGGTTATCCATCCTCATGTCTAAAGGTGCATCTTCTCTGTAAGTAAATCCACGTTCCGCTGTATCTAATTGATAGGAGGAAACTCCAAGATCTAGAACGATTCCGTCTACCTTGTCCACTCCTAAGTCATTTAATACCTGCTTCATATTACAATAGTTACTTCGAACGATTGTAACTTTATCCCCAAACTCGCTCAAACGTTGAGAACTTGCTCTAATTGCATCTTCATCTTGGTCAATTCCGATGAATCTTCCACCTTCACCAAGACGTTTGCACACTTGTGTGGCATGTCCTGCTCCACCTAATGTACCATCGACATAAATTCCATTTTTCTTTATATCTAAATTATCAATTGTTTCTTCTAACAACACTGAATAGTGCTTAAATTCCATTGAATTTCCTCCTAAAAACTTAAACCAAAGTCGGCCATGTGCTCTGCGATATCATCCATGTTTTCGTAAGAATTATTCGCTTCCCAACGTTCCTTACTCCATACCTCTACCTTATTAAGTACACCGACAAATACAACTTCTTTTTCCACTGTCGCATGTTCTCTTAATTTAGAGGGAATCAGGATTCTGCCCTGCTTATCCATTTCGCAAGTCGCAGCACCTGCCAAAAAGTAGCGTTGCAATTGTCTAGCCTCCCTACTTCCAGGAAGTCCCTTTAACTGAGAAATGAACTCAGCCCATTCATCATTGGGGTACATAAACAAACAGCCATCTAACCCTAGAGTAACCACAAATTGCTGGCCCAATTCGTCTCTAAACTTAGATGGAACAATGATTCTTCCTTTTGAATCTACTGAATGATTGTATTCTCCCATGAACATTACCGAATTCACCTACTTACTGCGATACCACTTATGTAGATGGGCTTGTACTTCGCTCCACTTTTGTATCACTTCTTTACCACTTTGCCCCACTTTGCTCCACTTACATTGACATTCTAATACATTTCTGGGAATTATACAAGACTAATGCTTTATTTTTACTTCCAAAAAGCACAGAAATATTCTTCCAAAAATACCCTAACCAGGGCATTTTGTGTATATAAACGAGAAGAAACACACTTTGTGAGGTTCTCTCGCAAATCAAAAAAGAAGCGTTTCCGAATCAATTTCAGAAAAACGCTTCTCTTTTTTCTATTTTTTGAGCTTTATTCCTCGTCTTCGGCAAATAACCAATGCACTCCCGATTACGATGGCGATTCCACTAATTAGCGCTGAAACAGGAATCGTAGTTCCCCAGAGCAATAACTGATCGGTCCTAATCTGTTCAATCCATAGGCGACAAACACCATATCCTATCAGATAAAATGCTAGGATTTCTCCCTCCACCTTCTTATGTTTCGCATAAATCAAAAGCACAAGAAGGAGACCAAGATTCCACAACGACTCATATAAAAAAGTCGGATGTACCTGGATGTATTGACGTCCCTCGATCCACTCGACATGATTTAACATTGTTTGTGTAATTGCTTCTTGGTTCACCTCGTCCTTTAACAGCTGCATCGCAAATATACCATCTGTGTATTCTCCAAATGCTTCTCGATTAAAGAAATTCCCCCAGCGGCCAAACACTTGTCCCGTCAAAAGTCCAAAAATAGCAGTATCACAAAACAGCCAGAAATCTAACTGTTTTGTTTTCGTAAAGATAAATGCAGCAATCGCACCAGTAATCACGCCTCCATAAATTGCGATCCCTCCATTTCGAATATCAAAAATAGATAGTAGATTGTTTTCATACAAGGACCAATTAAAGATTACATAATAAATCCTTGCATCTTTTATAATAGATTCTCTTAGAATTCCCATTTCTTCTAGG
>CALZJY010000191.1 GCA_945787925.1 uncultured Anaerosporobacter sp.
CCTTACAGAAACAGCAACAGTTTGTCACGTAGATGACGTATTAGACTGGAAAGATAAAATTGACGTTATGATCTTATGTGGTGGTAGTGCAACAGATTTACCTGTTCAAACACCTGAATTTGCAAAGAACTTCAACGTTGTTGATAGTTTTGATACACATGCATGTATTCCAGAACATTTTGCAAATGTAGATGCAGCGTCCAAAGAAAACGGACATGTATCTGTAATTTCCGTAGGCTGGGATCCAGGTATGTTCTCTCTTAACCGTTTATATGCAAATGCAATCTTACCAGAGGGAAGCGATTATACATTCTGGGGCAAAGGTGTAAGCCAAGGTCACTCTGATGCAATTCGTCGTATCGAAGGCGTTAAGAATGCAAAACAATACACTATCCCAGTAGAAAGTGCACTTGAAGCAGTTCGTTCCGGAAGCAATCCTGAACTTACAACAAGAGAAAAACATACAAGAGAATGTTTCGTTGTATTAGAAGAAGGCGCAGATGCTGCTAAAGTTGAAAACGAAATCAAAACAATGCCAAACTACTTCGCAGATTATGATACAACAGTTCACTTCATCACAGAAGAAGAATTAATGGAAAACCACAGCGGAATTCCTCACGGCGGTTTCGTAATCAGAAGTGGTGTAACTGGATGGGAAAAAGAAAACAAACACATCATCGAATACAGCTTAAAACTTGATTCTAACCCAGAGTTTACATCTAGCACACTTGTAGCATATGCTAGAGCGGCACACCGTCTAAACAAAGAAGGTCAAAGCGGATGTAAAACAGTATTTGATATTGCACCAGCTTACTTAAGTGCAAAAAGTGGAGAAGAATTAAGAGCGACTATGCTTTAATTTGAACCAAAGTCATATAGGATAGAAAATGCACCTTGTCAGGATAGGAATTCTGGCAGGGTGTTTTTTCGTTATGTACTATATGAAATGTAAACTATATCTTTCGTGGTATATAAAATTAGCCGATATAAACAACAGAAAAGAAGTTCAAATAAGGGGGGGAAAACAAATGATAACGAAACTAGGGAGTATTCCACATATTATTTTTACAATCAATTATCGGAGCAAGAACAGGCTTTCTACGATGAGTTGAATACGGTGTGTCTCAGCTATCTAACAGGAATGAAAGACGTAACGACTGGATATACGGAGTATGTACCGGCGCATGGGCTAAGTTATGAGGATGCGACAAAGGTTGGAGAAATCTTTTATTATTCCAATCCACAATATTATTTCTTATTTAACCGAACTACAGGACTGTATCGTACGGTAAATGGCAAAAAAGAGTTGTATATGGGAATTGGGATTGAACCACCATTTCACAAGGGGGAGGACCGAAAGAAAGCCACAGAGGCATTTGAAGAAGTATTGGTAGAATGAGAAGCAGAGATTGCAAAAGAGACTACAGTAGTTGCAAAAGAAAAGGCAGCTCATGACTTGATCGTTCTTAATGCGGATTATGATATGAATGCAGTGAATCACCAAAGTGCTTATGGAATCATGGTGGAAAAAAGAGCAGTATGTACAGGGTATGCCAATGCATTTGCAATGCTTATGAACGGTGCAGGGATTGAGACGATTACCGTATCGAGCAATACGCATGCTTGGAATCAAGTAAGGGTAGATGGAAATTGGTATAGTATCGATGCCACGGCAGACGATCCTAATTATGGGGGAGCAAGTAAAGTACAATATCGATTCTTTAATCGTAGTGATGCAATGCTCAGTAGTCTAGGTGGTTCAACATATAGCAAGTTAAGTCTCTGGGATGGAATTACTCCTGCGTGTACCAAAGATTCCAATGCTACTCGATATAGTATTGGAACAATACCTTCGGCAAAGGGACAGCTAGAAGCACCAGTGATTTCTGTTGCAGAGGAAAAAGAGGGAACGTTTGTTACAATGACAAGTTCCGTGCCAGGAGCGGAAATCTATTATACGTTAGATGGGAAGACACCTGCGAAAGGAAATAGTAAAGCAAAGAAATATACAGGTGGATTCTACGTGCAGCCAGGAACGAAGGTGCAGGCAGTTTGTATCAAAGAGGAGTATTTAGATAGTGATACTACAGGGTATGTTGTACCAGAGAAGCCGGTAGCGACACCAACACCGGTACAGCAACCAGATCAACCAGTCATCAAAGTACAGCCCATCTCTTCAAACTATACGTTAGGAGAACAACCAAAGGCATTATCTGTTGTAGTGGCTCCAGTAAATAATGGAGAGGTTTCTTACCAATGGTATAAAAACAATAAACTAGTTCCAGGTGCTACGAAATCCACGTATACACCGCCTATAACATTAGGAAGTGCAAAATACCATTGTGTTATCACAAATACGCTACAAGGCAATACAAAGAGCGTTACATCATCGGCAGCAGTAATCCGTATAGACAAACGTTCCATTTCTGATATGAGAACAACATATGCAAATCGTCATGTTTATACAGGAAATACAATCAGTCCAAAGATTACTGTACTTGATGGAAAAAAAGTATTAGTACAAAACCGAGATTATAAAGTAAAGTACTCCAATCACCGTAATGCAGGGGTAGCAGTTGCAACAATCGAGGGAATGGGAGACTATACAGGAACCAAAAGGCTGACATATGAAATTACAAAATGTAACCTGAATTCTGTAACTGTGAATAAAGTTTCCGCACAACAATACAAAGGAAAACCGATTACTCCAACAGTAGCTTTAAAATATGGTAAGTTAGTATTACGAAATGGTAGCGATTACACGGTAGCATTCCGTGATAATAAACAAATTGGAACAGCAACGATTGTAATCAATGGAAAAGGAAACTATACAGGAACGAAGAAAGTAACGTTCGCAATTGTTCCAACTCAGGTAAAAGGAGTTTCTGCAAAAGCACAAAAGAATGCTGCAACAGTAAAATGGAAGAAGGTAGCAGGCGTAAGCCACTATGAAGTAAGTTATTCCACTTCCAAACAAGGACGTTATCAAGTTGCAGGAAATTACACAACAACAACAGCTACTATTAAGAAACTAAGTAAAAAGAAAACTTACTTTGTAAAAGTACGTGGCTATAAAGTGGTGAAAGGCAAGAAAGTATACGGCGGATATAGTACCGTTGTTTCTGTGAAAGTAAAATAATCAAGTGTACTATTTTTATCCATTCGTGCTTTCTGCAGCCACACAGAAAGAGATAGACAGCTCTAAATTAGAAGCATAAGCGAATCATATATAGAAAAAAGAGTAAACGAATCAAAATGTTTACTCTTTTTTCTTTGTCTGTAATTACAACAGTGGTATTGAGGTGGAAGTTTATGATAAGATAGAAGGAGGTGATTAATATGAGCAGCATATTAGAGAAAAAGAAGGCGACGATCATAGTTGGGCAGGAATCCTATGAAGTCGAACTTCCTATAGCAAATGCAGAAGGTGAAGGTGTAGAGAATACGCCTATAGAAGAAATCGTACATAAGTATATTGCCGTAGCAGAAAAGGAAGCGCTAGCAGAACAACTAGCACAATTCCATAAGGGATATAGCAGGAGATGGCAATACTAAAGGCAAGGATTCGAACATAATGGGATAAGAGAAAACAGAGCTAAAACAGGCTCTGTTTTTTTATCAATGTGTGAGTGGTTATTGGATAGTATGATTACATCATAAAGGAGAAAAATATATGGATGTTTTGGGAACTATTTTTACAAGAACAAGTTATCGTGGCACCTATACAGAAGAGAAAGTGCCAAGAGAGCACTTAAAGACAATTTTAGAAGCAGGACTTGCGGCTCCTTCGGGATGTAATAAGCAGACAACCAGTCTGATTGCAGTGGACGATGAGAAACTATTAAAAAGCCTCTATCAAGTAATCGACCCACCAGTAGGAGAAACGGCATCAGCAATCATCTGCGTCCTTACGAAACGCATAAATGCATATCGAGATAAATGCTATGCGACTCAGGATTATGCAGCGGCCATAGAGAATATGTTGTTGGCAATCAAGGCATTAGGATATGAAAGCTGTTGGTATGAGGGGCATATTACAGATGAAGACGCCATCGGTCGCAAGATGGCAGATTTATTAGGGGTGCCAGGAGATATGGAACTTGTTTGCTTTCTGCCAATCGGAAAACCAGCAGAGAAGGTGGAAAGAACCGTAAAGAAAAAAGAGTTTTCTGAGCGAGCATGGTTTAATGGATATCAAAGACGAGAGGAGTAAAGAGGCAGTAATGGAAGAACGACAAGGAATAAAGTCTCCTAAAATTTATTATATTTCTGACTATCACTTCGATCATGAGTTAGCAAGAAAGCGTAGTCGCAGTGAATGGTTTGCTACGGTAGAACAGATGAATGAAGAGATGATTACTAGGCATAATGAAAAGGTAGGGACAGAGGATATCGTATATATTTTAGGGGACATTGTGGTATGTGAGGAAGCAAGATTAAAGGAGCGGCTTGACGCAACGGTAGGAAGATTACAGGGACACTTACATTTGATCTTAGGAAATCACGATTATAAATATAAGGAACTCGAAGTATTTCGCTCGTATTTTGAAACAGTAGAGGAATCCGCAATCATACGAGATGGCAGGCATTTTGTCCAGTTGTATCATTATCCAATCCTATGTTGGTATAAAAAACATAAAGGAGCGTATCATGTGTACGGCCATCTCCATAATGAGCGAAATGGGGTAGAGTGTCA
>CALZJY010000192.1 GCA_945787925.1 uncultured Anaerosporobacter sp.
TTTAGCCTGTTGAGCTTGTTGGAGTTTCTCAACAGAGAAACGGAGACATGCGAAATAAAAAACCACCTGCTATGTTTGACGGGTGGTTCTGACTGTTGGAATTGTTTTTGGAAGCATGACAGGGATTGCTATAATCCTCTTATTTCACAATGTAAAATGAAAAGTAGGAAGAACACGGCAAAAAAATGTATCGAAATCAGGCGAACGATTCTTGGGCATAATATATTGACATATAATATTATACGGCATATAGTATTGGTAACAAAATAATATAACAAATCATATAACATGTCAGGAGGGATAGAATGATCTTTAATACAGGAGCAGCCTTGCTCGACGCAATCGTATTAGCCGTTGTTTCAAAAGATGCAGAAGGAACCTATGGATACAAGATAACTCAGGAAGTACGAGAAGTCATAGAAATCTCAGAATCCACCCTCTACCCAGTTCTTAGGAGATTACTAAAGGATTATTGTCTTGAGGTATATGATAAAGAGTACGGTGGACGAAATCGAAGGTATTATAAAGTTACAGATAAAGGAATGGCCCAGCTAGGACTTTACTGTGAAGAATGGAAGATCTATTCAGCAAAGATATCGAATATTTTATTGGAGGTGGGAAATGGTGAGTAAGTTAGAATTCATCCGTAGACTAAGTCAACTGTTATCCGATATTCCTGCAGAAGAAAGAGAAGATGTACTTCGGTATTATGAAGACTACTTCGATGACGCAGATAACCAGACAGAAGAGGAGATTGTAGAAAAGCTAGGAGCACCAGAACAGATTGCTAGACAGATTAAACTTGACCTGTATAATAAGGCATCTAAAGAAGGCGGCGTGTATACCGAGAATGGTTACACAAACTGTTATTATGAAACTGCCAAAGATGCTCCTGAAGTAATATATGACCAACCGAATAATAGACAGCAACAAGGAAATGGATTTGAAGGTTTTCAGGAAGAAAAGCAGTATTATTACAACCAGCCATATGTAGCACCTCAAAAGAAGGTGAATGTGGCACTCATCGTTCTTCTGGTTATTACAGCACCGATTTGGGGAAGCTTGGCAATTGCGGCAGTAGCTACGGTAGGAGGAGTGCTTTTAGGACTTACATTTGGAGCAGGAGGCGTCTTCCTTGGATTGGCACTTGGAGGAGTCATTTGTCTTGGAGTTGGAATCTTTAAACTGTTCGTAGCTCCATTAGTAGGACTTCTTTGTATGGGAATTGGATGTGTCCTACTTTCCATTGCATTCTTAGCGCTTAGCCTTTTAATCGTAGTTTGCAGCAAAGTGATTCCAGGCATAATTCGAGGAATTGTAGCTGTATTAAGTAAGATATTCCATAGAGAGGAGCGTGTAGCATGGGGAAGACAATAGCTAGATTATTAATTACCAGTGTAGTTTTATTTGTAGTCGGTATTGCTTTTTGTGCGGCAAGCGTTGCAGGAGGAGTGGATTATAGGGAAGCCAACATTGGAGGAAACAAAGTAAAGCTTGAAAAAGTGGAGAAAACGTTTGAAGGACAGATAAAGAACTTAGACATCTCAGTTTGTTCTGGAAACTTTGAAGTGAAAAAGGGAAATAAGTTTGAATTAGTAGGTACGGATGTTCCTGAAAATGCACTAGAGTGTGAAGTGAAAGATGGAACGCTACGTATTAAGGATAAGTCAATGAAGAAGAGCGGATTGCATATCGATTTATTTGGCATCGAATGGACGGGATGGTCGCCAGATAAGAAAATCACGTTATATATTCCGGACAATCACAATTTTGAGAGTGTGATAATCGAAATGGCTGCTGGAAAGACAACGTTAGAAGGAATCACGACAGAGAATGCAAATCTTTCGATGGCTGCGGGAAAATTTAAGGCAAACAATCTGATCACCACAAAGAAGACTTGGCTCTGTATGGATGCAGGAAAGATGGAATTAGACAATGTTTCATTACAGAATACGAGTATTAAAGTAAGTGCTGGTCAAGGTGAAGTGGATGGCGCTTTGTACGGAGAAAATGAAGTGGATGTTAGCGCGGGAAGTGTGGAAATCCAGACAGAGTTAAAAGAATCCGAGTATGATTTTACAACGGATGTTACAGCAGGATCTATAAGGGTAAATGGTCATTCCATGAAGCATCAAGAGAATGCCACAGGCGCAAAAAACAAATTAAATCTAACTTGTAGTGCAGGAAGTATTCAAGTAGAAACAAAGTAAGATAGAAAGGAAATGGTTATATGGAAAAAAGATTGGTAAAATCAAGAACAAATCGTATGCTATGTGGAGTTTGTGCAGGGATTGGAGAATATTTTGGAATTGATCCAACCGTTATTCGTATTCTTGCAGTGTTGCTTGGATGTACGTTTACTGGTATCGTAGCGTATATTGTCGCAGCAGTAATCATGCCAGAACAATAATATAAGAGAGACGAAAAGAACCGTTTCCTGTTACCAACTCAGGAACCGGTTCTTTTCATCTCGGCTATAGCATGTTTCGTACGCTATAGATACTTTCATAAATTCGCTGTGCATCAAAAGGCTTTGTTAAATAATCTTTTGCACCATACTTGATTGCTTCGATTACCTTGTATTTTTGAGCAGCAGCGGTAACCATGATAACTTGGGCCTTTGCATCGATGCGTAGGATTTCTCTTAACGCGCTAATTCCATCAAGTTCAGGCATTGTGATATCCATGGTAACGATATCTGGACGTAGTTCTTTATATTTTTGAATGGCTTCCACACCATTTTCAGCCTCGTCAACAATTTCGTGGTGATCTGCTTCAAGAACATGTCTTAAAAATTTTCTAGAGGTTCTTGAATCGTCAACAATTAAAATCTTAGCCATTAAAAGTCCTCCTTTATTATAAATTCAATGGGTGAATCAATGGAAATAATTAAATTAAGCGAATGTGTATGCCAATGTATTGGAATCACAAATAGGCAGTCGCTTCGTAAGGTAACTTCTTTATATGAGGAAGGAAGCAAGAGTTCTTCCCGAACATTAGCCTCAGCAAGTTCACCTGCAAACATTCCAGTAATACAGTTGATAAATTCGCGAATTGCATCATATGAGTCTTCAGTTAATGTATCATAGTCGTCATGGGCGAAGACATTTGCCATATGTAATATGCCTTTTTTATCACCACAGAGTCCTACGTGAATATTATGTTTTCCAGCCATTGCTTGAATGGAGAGGTGATCGCATGTATATTCTGTAAATGATTGGATTTCGCGTAAACAAATGCCCGAATCAATAAAACGAACCAAGTTATGGTCTACAATGGAAAGCAGAGCAGTTAGTAACAGTTTCGTGATAGGAGTGTTTTGTGATTGATAGTCAGTTGGCGTAAGAGTGCTTCTATCGACTAAATATCGATCAAAATCTAAATGAGCCATAAATTGTCTCCTCCAAATAAATATTTGATGCAAGGTATATATCGGCACGTTAGGGAAAAAACTTTAATAGAAGGATTTAGGATTGACAACATTTTTAAAGATTTATATAATGAAAAGATATATATAGGAAACAAAAGTTTTCGGAAAGAAGGTTCGTATTTCATGAAACAAATGATAGATATGATTTCAAATGAAGTAAAAACGGCATTTGAAAGTTTAGGGTACGATAAAAAATATGGTGAGGTTTCCTTATCTAATCGTCCTGATTTATGTCAATATCAATGTAACGGTGCATTAGCAGCCGCAAAAGAATATAGAAAAGCTCCATTTATGATTGCTGATGAAGTAGTGGCTGCATTAGCAGACAATAAGATGTTCAAAGAAATCACAATGGTTCGTCCAGGTTTCATCAACATCAACTTAAGTGATGAATTTATTGCCTCTTTTGTAAATGAAATGAAAGGCGCAGATAAATTCGGTTTAGAAGCACCAGAAAAAGCAAAGAAAATCGTAATCGATTACGGCGGTCCTAACGTAGCGAAACCATTACACGTAGGTCATTTACGTTCTGCGGTAATCGGTGAAAGTATCAAACGTATCAATAAATTTATCGGAAACGATGTAACTGGTGACGTTCATTTAGGTGACTGGGGTCTTCAAATGGGTTTAATCATCATGGAACTTAAAAAACGTAAACCAGAATTATGTTACTTTGATGAAAGCTTTACAGGAGAATATCCAACAGAGGCACCATTCACAATCAGTGAATTAGAAGAAATCTATCCAACTGCCAATGCATATTCCAAAGAACATCCAGAATTCCGTGAAGCAGCGAAAGAAGCAACAAAAGAACTTCAAAACGGAAGAGCTGGATACCGTGCAATTTGGAAACATATCATTGAAATCAGTGTGACAGATTTAAAGAAAAACTATGAAAATCTTGACGTTCACTTCGACCTTTGGAAAGGGGAAAGTGATGCGGATGCATACATTCCAGATGTTGTACAATATTTAAAAGAAAAAGAATATGCGTACGTAAGTGACGGAGCTCTTGTTGTAGATGTAAAAGAAGAAACAGATACAAAAGAAATTCCTCCATGTATGATCTTAAAATCTGACGGTTCTGCAATCTATGCGACTACAGATATCGCAACAATCGTGGAACGTGAAAAAATGTTTGCTCCAGACGAAATCAAATATGTAGTAGACAAGCGTCAAGAACTTCACTTTGATCAAGTATTCCGTTGTTGTAAGAAGACAAAACTTTTTGATGAGAACAAAAAGCTTACATTCTTAGGTTTTGG
>CALZJY010000193.1 GCA_945787925.1 uncultured Anaerosporobacter sp.
TGATTCATAGTATTACCTCTAGTCTACTTTTTTAACACCCATCTTAACAGCTTCACCATTGATGTTCCAGTCTTTTACGAAACCTTCTACTGCGCCATATACGATTTCATCGCATAATACTTTCGTCATGATGGATTCGCTATTTGCTTTCATTACGTTTTCGATGTGTTCGTTTCCTTCCACACTTACAACGATATGATCCATTACCTCGAAGTCTGCATCTTTACGCATTGTTTGGATCTTACTGATTACTTCAAGTACGAAACCTTCTTCGATTAATTCTTCGGAAAGGTTTGTATCAAGTACTACAGTGATTCCTCTATCGGATTCAGATACATAACCTGGCATTTGCGCCATATCGATTAATAAATCGTCTTTTTCAAGTACTTCTTCATTGCCGTCTAATACGATTGTAAGCTTGCCAGTTTCGTTTAATTCGTCCATTGCTTTGTTTCCGTCAAGGCTAGCAAGTACTTCTTTTAACGCATTTAACTGTTTACCAAATCTTCTACCTAATGTACGAAGTTGTGGTTTAAAGCTATAAGAAGTAAATTCTCTTACGTCGTTTGTGAATACTACGTTCTTCACGTTTAATTCGTCTTCGATGATTTCTTTGTAGAAGTCAGAAAGTTCGCCTTCTTCACTTCTTACATACATCTTGCCGATTGGCTGACGGTTCTTGATGTTTGCACTGTTACGGCAAGCACGTCCAAGAACAACCATGTTAAGAACTTCTTCCATATCTTTTTCAAGTTCCGCATTGATCCATTCTTCTTTTACTTCTGGGAAGTCGCATAAGTGGATACTTTCTGGAGCTGTCTTATCTACGCTTCTAACAAGATTTTGGTAGATGTCTTCTGTCATGAATGGAATCATTGGAGCCGCAGCTTTGGAGATTGTAACAAGCGCTGTATATAATGTCATATAAGCGTTGATCTTGTCTTGTTCCATTCCTTTTGCCCAGAAACGTTCACGACCACGTCTTACATACCAGTTACTCATTTCATCTACGAATTCTTGAAGTGCTCTTGCAGTTTCAGGAAGTTTGTAGTTTGCTAAGTTGTTATCTACTGTTTTCACTACTGTGTTTAACTTAGATAATAACCATTTATCCATTACTGGAAGTTTGTCGTAATCCAATGTGTATTTTGTTGGATCGAAGTTGTCGATGTTTGCGTATAATACGAAGAATGCATACGTATTCCATAGAGTACCCATGAATTTACGTTGTCCTTCCATAACTGCATTTCCGTGGAAACGGTTTGGTAACCATGGAGCGGAGTTGATGTAGAAGTACCAACGGATCGCATCTGCACCGTAAGTGTTTAATGCTTCCATAGGGTCTACTGCATTTCCTTTGGATTTACTCATTTTTTGACCATTTTCATCTTGAACGTGGCCTAAAACGATAACGTTTTTATATGGTGCCTTATTGAATAATAATGTGGAGATTGCAAGTAAGCTGTAGAACCAACCTCTTGTTTGATCCACTGCCTCAGAGATGAAATCTGCTGGGAATTGTTTTTCAAATAGGTCTTTGTTTTCAAATGGATAGTGGTGTTGTGCAAATGGCATGGAACCGGAATCGAACCAGCAGTCGATTACTTCTGGTACACGGTGCATTTCTTTGCTACAACATGGACACTTGATTGTTACAGCGTCGATGAATGGACGGTGTAATTCTACGTTATCTGGGCAGTTGTCGCTCATTTCTTTTAATTCGGCAATGCTTCCGATTGCGTGTTGATGTCCGCATTCACATTCCCAAACGTTAAGTGGAGTACCCCAGTAACGGTTACGGCTTACGCCCCAGTCTTGTACGTTTTCTAACCAGTCACCGAAACGACCTTTACCAATGCTTTCTGGAATCCAGTTGATTGTGTTGTTGTTACGGATTAAGTCTTCTTTTACTGCAGTCATCTTGATGAACCAAGATTCTCTTGCGTAGTAGATTAATGGAGTATCACATCTCCAGCAGAATGGGTAGCTGTGTTCGAATTTAAGTGCTTTGAATAATTTGTTTTCTGCACCTAATTTCTTAAGAACGCCTTCGTCTGCTTTCTTACAGAATACGCCTGCGAAGTCTGTTACTTCTGGTTTTAATTCCCCTTTTTCGTCTACTAATTGAACGAATGGAAGGTCATAGTTACGTCCTACTTGAGCATCGTCTTCACCGAATGCAGGAGCGATATGAACAACACCAGTACCGTCTGTTAATGTTACATAATCTGCGCAAGTTACGAAAAATGCTTTCTTGCCGTTTACGCTGTCGCGGTTGCCTGGGTCACCAGCGCTGCCATCTGCATGGTTGAATGCATAATCAAATAATGGTACGTATTGTTTATATTCAAGGTCTTTTCCTTTATAAGATTCCACCACTTTGAATTCGCCGTCGATTACCGAAGTTAACGCTTCTGCTAAGTAGTAGAATTCAGTTCCTACTGCTGTATCTTCTTCGCCTTCTTTTACAACGTCGTGTTTTTCATTTACTTTTACTTCTACTTTTACATAAGTTTCATTTGGATTTACGCAAAGTGCAACGTTACTTGGAAGTGTCCAAGGAGTTGTTGTCCACGCCAAGAAGTATTCGTTTTCAGTTCCTGCTACGCGGAATTTAGCGATTGCAGATTTTTCTTTTACATCTTTGTAACCTTGTGCAACTTCGTGAGAAGAAAGTGGAGTTCCACAACGTGGGCAGTAAGGTACGATTTTGTAACCTTTATAAAGTAACTTCTTGTCCCAAATTTGTTTTAACGCCCACCATTCGGATTCGATGAAGTTGTTGTCGTATGTTACATATGGATGATCCATATCCGCCCAGAAACCTACTGTACCGGAGAATTCTTCCCACATACCTTTGTATTTCCAAACGGATTCTTTACATTTACCGATGAATGGTTCTAAACCGTATTCTTCGATTTGTTCTTTTCCATCTAAGCCTAATAATTTTTCAACTTCAAGCTCTACTGGAAGACCATGAGTATCCCAACCAGCTTTTCTTGGTACCATGTACCCTTTCATTGTGCGGTATCTTGGAATCATATCTTTGATAACACGAGTTAATACATGGCCGATATGTGGCTTACCATTTGCAGTTGGAGGGCCATCATAAAATGTATATGTTTCTCCTTCTTTTCTAGCATCCATGCTCTTTTCGAAGATGTTGTTTTCTTTCCAGAACTTTTCAATGTTTTTCTCTCTCTCAACAAAGTTGAGGTTCGTTGATACTTTTTCGTACATCGCATCTGCCTCCTTAATTATTTACAGTATTACCATGATTGTTGTATTTTTATCTACTCTTATTGTTTTTCTCCTTGTGGTAAGGCAAAAAAAAAGCACCCTGTTGTAAAAACAGGATGAACAAATATCGGTTCACTATACCACCTATCTACATACGAGCCACTTTGGGCTTTATACGCTTTCCTGATAACGGGGGAATACCGGCTTAGCTTACTTAGGACTTGCCCTTTCGGTCTGCAACTGGTGCGCCTGCACCGAGGAGTGATGTTCAAAATCTATTACTTGGACCGGACTCTCACTATCACCGGTTCGCTTTGCCGTTCATGCTGATTTTTACTGTCTCCATCATGGTTTTTTGCTCTATTGATTTTTATGATAGTATATTCGCTTGCCTTTGTCAACGGGTTGAAAAAATACGAATTTTCAAAAACCCCGTTGACAAACCTATTTCTGGTAGGTATACTAAGTGTACTACGCAGCATAGTACACTAAATACGGAGGTGACATATGTTTCAAATAGATATTATGTCTAGAACACCTGTGTACGAACAAATTATTTCTCAATTAGAGAGTTTTGTCCTTACGGGTATTTTAAATGCAGGAGATAAGATTCCTTCTGTTCGAAGCTTATCTTCCACGTTAAGTATTAATCCAAACACGATCCAAAAGGCTTATTCCGAACTTGATAATCGTGGCATTATTTATTCTGTACCTGGAAGAGGCTGTTTCATTCACGAGGAGGCTAAGAAAACAATTATGATGAAAAAACAATCCGAACTTGCTGAATTAGTAGAACGTATTAAGGAATTAAAACTTGCTGGAATCAGCAAAACACAAATTTTAGAATGTATCGATGCGATCTTCGATACAGAAAAGGAGTGCTAATATGATCAATACCTCACATATTACAAAAACATTTGAAGATTATGATGCTCTTCATGATGTAAGCTGCACGATTCCGAAAGGGTGCATCTATGGTATGGTAGGTTCGAATGGTGCAGGAAAATCCACTTTCCTGCGCCTGATTACAGGAATCTACAAACCAAACCAAGGTACGATCACGATTGATGATCAACCTGTTTATGAAAATCCAGCCATCAAGGAAAAAATCGCATTCGTTCCCGACGAACTTTACTTCCTTCCTGGTGCTAACATGCTTCGTATGGCAAAGCTATACCAAAGCATTTATACAAACTTCTCAATGGAACGATTCCACTTCCTAACAGAAGCGTTCCGTTTAAATCCTAAGAAGAACATTCACACATTCTCTAAAGGTATGAAGAGACAGGTAGCAATCATCCTCGCTCTTTCCGCAAAGCCAGACTATCTGATTTTTGATGAGACCTTCGATGGACTTGATCCAATCATGAGAAAACTTATTAAGGGAATCCTGATGGAAGACGTTGCCGAACGTGATGCAACCGTGATCATT
>CALZJY010000194.1 GCA_945787925.1 uncultured Anaerosporobacter sp.
GTATCTAAGCGCCAGGCAATAGGCGCGCCTGCCATATCCATGCCTTCGATAGCGTTTGTAAATCCAGATAGACAAATCGGGACTAGAGGCGAAGGGGGAGAGACGGACACAGCCGATTTTCTTTTGGGTGCTCTTATGTAAGATTGTTGCCCAGAAAGGGTAAAGGTCAATGTTGATCATTTTCTGGAACTGGTCGAAGGAGCCGCTTAATTTGTAATTGAATCCAAGGATGGAATGCTTGTCTTTATAACATTTGTATAGTTCGAGATCGTCATCATGAGTATAGGGTATGAGACAGAGTATCTCATCTTCAATCAAGACCTGCATAAAGAACCCTCCTTATTATCATTATACCATGAGTAGGAGAGTTGCCGTAAAGAGAAAAGTGAATAGAAAAACTCCGAAGAGTCCGTCAAGTTAGACGTTGCCCTCGGAGTTTGTTTTTTTATGAAGATTTAATTTTTGAATTACATAAGCAAAGCGGAACATAGAAGAGACTAAGAGGATGCCAAGTGCAATGGCACCAGCAATTCCTAGTGTTTCTACGGCAGAAGATGCGAACTTGCTTAGTTTGCTGCTAATACATAATTCCATTGTTCGATATAGGTTGCTTCCTGGCACAAGCGGAATGATAGAAATGATTAAAAACGTCGGCGCAGGAACCTTTAACATACGAGCAAGAGACTCGCTATATATGGAGGCTACGATGCTGGCAAAAAAGTTTTGTATGATGACCGAATTTGCTGGACTGCTGATCACATACGTGTAGTAGCTAAGCGCTCCTCCAAGTGCTGAAAAGAAGATTAGCTTCCCCTTTACGTTAAAATGAATCGAAATGGCAAAGCATGCCGTGAATGTAATAAGACAATCTAAAAATAAATCCATACGTACTCCCTCTTTATAGTAATAGCTTTAGTGTAATACCTGAACCAAGGGCGATGCTTGTCGCAACGAGCAAGGCTTCTACAAAACGAATCGTTCCGCTCAGAACATCCCCAGCAATAAAGTCCCTTGCGGCATTGGTAAGTGCCACTCCAGGGAACAACAGCATGTAGCAGGCGATAATGATGGAATCATAACGGGTTACGAATCCTAGCTTGTGAGCCAGGATGGCAACTGCTGCAATCATCGCACTGTTAAATACGGTAGTCGTAAAGGCGTTCATGCGAAAACGTTTGAGCAATGAACTATTCAATTGTAATAAGGCTCCGATTACGGCACCAATAACGGCATCAAACAGGGATCCACCGTAAAATACCGTAAATACGAAACCAACGATGCAGTTTGCAAGCAGCTGCATCTTATAAGGATAACGCTTAGAGTTTTCAATATGGCGTAAGTTTTGGTTGATATAGTCGATATCAGGATGATGTGCGCTGATATAACGGCACAGAGAATTGATCTGTATGATACGGTCAATATTCTGGGAACGGTTCAGCACACGTTTTTGTTTCGTATAGCTATCCCCTGCTGTGGTAGTAAAGGATACGATCACGCAGGAAGGAATGGCAAATATATTAATGTCGGTTAGTTCCCTGTTATAGGCTTTTAAGACATAGGTAAGAGACTCTTCCACACGGTATGTCTCTGCCCCATTTTTTAGTAGCTGGAATCCGATTTCTGTTGTAGTAAGTAATAAAGCATTGTAATCCATCGTTATTATAACTCTTTCTTAAACATTCTATTAGTGAGTATACGACCAACCGAAAAAAACATACATAGCAGTCGTAAGTATCAGCAGTATAACATAGAAACAAAAAGAAATAAAGAGTTGAAAATTCAAGAACAACTTATAGAAAGAAAGAATGCTTGATAACAAGGGCGATATGTGGATAATATGTGTAGTAAGGGAAAACGGAATCCAGGTAGTAAGGAGAAAAAAGATGAAAGAGCAATTAGGACTTTATGTGCATATCCCATTTTGCGAACGAAAATGCAAATACTGTGATTTCTTATCTGGGCCAAGCAGCGTGCAGAATAAGAAAGCCTATATCGATGCACTAAAGAAAGAAATAGAACAATGGAAAGGCTATGATGAGAAGTATGAGGTGGTATCCATCTTCTTTGGAGGCGGTACCCCTAGTAGTATCGATGCAGAGGATTTGGCAGCCGTGCTAGATAAGTTATGCGAGGTATTTAAAATTGAGGATTGTGACAGGATTGAAATCACGACAGAGGCGAATCCTGGGACATTAACCAAAGAAAAATTAGAGGTGTATAAAAAAGGCGGATTCAATCGTTTGAGTCTAGGATTACAATCTACCCATAATGAAGAATTAAAGATGCTTGGAAGAATTCATACGTATGAAGAGTTCTTAGAGAATTATAAGATGGCCAAGGAAGCAGGGTTTACAAATATCAATATCGATCTAATGAGTGCTCTTCCAAATCAGACAAAGGAAGGATACAGACAGACACTAGAGCGCGTGCTTGCCTTAAAACCAAGCCATATCTCGGCCTATAGCTTGATTATAGAAGAAGGAACACCATTTTATGAAGTGTATGGAGAAGATAAGGAATTAGAGCATACGCTTCCAGATGAGGAAACGGACCGTGAGATGTATCATATGACGAAACAGTTGTTAAAAGAAGCGGGATACGATAGATATGAAATCTCCAACTATGCTTTGGATGGAAAGGAATGTATTCATAACAAACTGTATTGGACAGGAAAGGCATATTTGGGATTTGGTGTAGGTGCTTCTTCTTATATAGAAGGAGTGAGGTATCGCAATGAAGAAGACTTATCAGAATATATGAACTATATAAATAAGAAGAAAGACATAAAACGAGACGTGACAAAGCTTTCTCAAAATGAAAAAATGGAAGAGTTTATGTTCCTTGGACTCCGCTTAATCCAAGGTGTATCGAAGCAAGCATTTGAAACCCAATTCGGAGTAAGTGTAGAAGAAGTATATAAGGACGTGCTTAAAAAACATGAACAGGAAGGGTTGCTTATAAATGGAAAGGAACGCATCTACCTTACAGAACCAGGATTAGACGTAAGTAGCTATGTGATGTCAGATTTTCTCTTAGAATAGGATGAAAGAAAGTCGAGACAAAGAGAAACAATACTAATATAAAAAATATTTATAAAATATCTTGACAAACAAAAATAAGGGGTGTATCTTATTACTAAAGATGTTAGCACTCTTAGAGAGTGAGTGCTAACAAGATAAGAAACATCTCATAAAAGGAAGTGATTCGGTGCAATTAGATGATAGAAAGCGTACCATTTTACAAGCAATCATCAAGACATATTTAGAAACTGGTGAACCAGTAGGGTCAAGAACCATTTCCAAATATACAGATCTTAATCTGAGCAGTGCAACGATACGTAATGAGATGTCAGATTTGGAAGATATGGGCTATATCATTCAGCCACATACTTCTGCTGGACGAATTCCATCGGACAAAGGGTATCGATTCTATGTCGACCAGATGATGGAGAAAAAGATTCAGGAAATTGATGACATAAAGACGGAGCTGATGGAAAAGACAGATAAGATTGATGTGTTATTAAAGCAGGTAGCAAAGTTGTTAGCTGTAAACACGAATTACACTTCGGTTGTGTCGAAGCCACAGTATAAACACAAGAAAGTAAAGTTTATTCAGGTTACGGAAGTGGATGTCAGACAGATTCTTGCAGTAATTGTAATTGAAGGCAATGTTATTAAGAATAAAATAATTGACGTGTCGGAAACAATAGATAAGGAAATGATTTTAAAGCTAAACTTAGTGTTAAATACATTCCTACAAGGCCTAGATCTTACTGAGATCAACATGGCAATCATCCAAAAGATGAAAGAACAAGCTGGAAAATACAGCGATTTGGTTGGAAACATCTTAGACTCCGTAGCGGAAGCGTTGCAGGAAGAGGATGATGTAGAAATCTATACCTCAGGAGCAACCAACATCTTGAAGTACCCTGAACTGAGTGATAGGGAAAGCGCAAGCGAACTTCTTTATACATTCGAAGAGAAGAAACAGCTGACAGAACTGATTACAGATCATATGGAGGAAGAAGAACAACGTGGCATTCAAGTATTTATCGGGAATGAAACGAAAGTAGAATCCATGAAAGACTGTTCCTTAGTAACAGCAACGTATGAAATCGGCGAAGGCGTATATGGAAAGATTGGTATTGTTGGTCCAAAACGTATGGATTACGAGAAAGTGGTAAGCACGCTACAAACCTTAATGGTTCAGCTTGATAATATTTTTAAAAAGTAAATAGAAAGGTGGTAGAGTCGTGGTAGAGAAAGAACAAATGAATGAAGAAATGATGGATGAAAACATCGAAACATCGGAAGAGGCTACAGAAACAGCGGAAGAAGTAACAGAAGAGGTTATGGAGGAAGCTGTGGAAGCAGACGGTGATGACAAAACAAAAAAATCATTCTTCAAAAAGAAAAAAGATAAAAAAGATGAACAAATTGAAGAATTAAACGACCGCCTAATGAGAAATTTAGCGGAGTTTGAAAATTATAGAAAGCGTACAGAAAAAGAAAAGTCCATGATGTTTGAAATGGGTGCGAAGGACATTATTGAAAAAGTACTTCCAGTCATCGATAACTTCGAAAGAGGATTAAATACGATTTCTGACGAAGAAAGAGAAGGGGCATTTGCGAAAGGAATTGAAGCAATCTACAAACAATTACTTC
>CALZJY010000195.1 GCA_945787925.1 uncultured Anaerosporobacter sp.
CGCATTGATCGCAGTAGGAGCAGTTGCGAAAGATGGGGTTCTTCCAGCAGATACACCACCAGTAGTATTTGCAAGCGCGATTTCTTCTTTCGTTGTTAAAATCGGATTACCACAAGGATTTGCGCATACATTAATCCTTCTTGCAATTTCTGCATTTGGTTTAACTAGTCTTGACTCTGTAGCAAGAGTTGGACGTATGGCATTCCAAGAATTCTTTACAGAAGACGATGCACAACCAGCTGCATGGCGTTCTTTCGTAACAAACAAATATTTTGCAACAGCACTTACTTTAGTGTTAAGCTTCTTATTATCTAAAGTTGGTTATCAAAACATCTGGCCATTATTTGGTTCTGCAAACCAATTACTAAGTGCCCTTGCATTAATCGCATGTGCAGTATTCTTAAAGAGAACGAAACGTCAAGGCGTAATGCTTTGGGTTCCAATGTTCCTTATGCTTGGTGTAACATTTACAGCGCTTACGTTAAAAATCAAGGACTTACTAGTTACGCTATCTACAAAATTTGATTCCGGAAACGCATTGCAACTTACGTTTGCAGTTTTATTGTTTGCATTAGGCTTAATCGTTGCAATTGCTGGTATCCGTAAGCTGTTTATTGGAGAAGAAGAAAAAGAACGAGTGTATGAAGAAAAAAGCGCATAATAGACGAAGGAAGGGCATCCCTCATTGAGGGATGCCTTTTGGTATCTAATCGGAAAAATCATGCATAATGATTGCAAAATAGGAAAGTATGATAGTATAATAGCAATGGAATGCAAATTCTAACAAATTAACAAAAGACTGGAGAAAGAACTATGGCAGAAGTTTTAAGCAGTATTGACTACAAGAAAATATTTCATTTCTTCGAAGAGATCAGTAGTGTCCCAAGGGGTTCTCGTAATAACAAGGGAATCAGTGATTATTTAGTACAATTCGCAAAAGACCGTGGATTATATTACGAACAAGATGAGATGCTTAATGTAATTATTATAAAGGATGCAACACCTGGATATGAAGATCATGATGCAGTAATCTTACAAGGTCATATGGATATGGTTTGTATCAAGGAACCAGACTCCGATCACGATTTTGAAAAAGATCCACTTAAACTGTCTATCGATGGCGACTTTATCAAAGCAGATCGTACTTCTTTAGGTGGTGACAACGGAATTGCTATCGCATATGCGCTTGCAATTTTAGATAGTGATGAATATGCACATCCTCGTTTAGAAGTTGTAATCACAACAGATGAGGAAATTGGTCTACTTGGTGCTACAGCACTTGATACTAAGAGCTTAAAAGCAAAATATATGATCAATATTGACTCTGAAGAAGAATCTAATATTACAGTAGGCTGTGCTGGTGGTATGACATCAATCAGCGAGTTTACAATGAAAGAAGAGAAAGTAACTGGTGTGAAAGTTACTTGCCAAGTAAGAGGATTACGTGGTGGACACTCTGGTGTAGATGCGAAGAAACATCGTACTAATGCAACAATCCTTGTTGCTAGAATGATGGATGATCTACGCAAAGAGTTCACATTCTCTTTAGCATCCTTAATGAGTGGTGAGAAAGACAACGCAATCCCAAGTGCGTCTGACGTTGAATTCGTGGTAGCGGAACAAGACGCAGAAGCATTTGCTCAAAAAATCACTGCATTAAACAACGTATATGCAGCTGAAATCAAAACTCCAGAACCTGATTTTAAAGTTGTAGTTACAAAAGGAGATAAGGGTACTTACGAATGTCTTACAAAAGAAAGTTTCGATCAAGTAATCTTATATATTTTATTCCAACCAAACGGTATTCAAACTATGAGCGCAGATATCGAAGGTCTTGTAGAAAGCTCTTTAAATTTAGGTATTTGTAAAGTGACTCCAAAAACTGCAGTGTTCAGTTATTCTGTACGAAGCAGCGTAGCCACTTACAAAGCATTCTTATCTAACAAGATTAAGATGTTTACAGAATTCCTTGGAGGAACTTACAGGGTAGAAGGAGAATACCCAGGTTGGGAATACAGACAAGATTCCAAATTGCGTGATATCTTTGTAAAACATTACAAAGAAGAATTCAATCGTGAACCAGTAATCGAAGTGATCCATGCAGGTCTTGAATGTGGTATCTTAGCAGATAAGATGCCAGGTCTTGATATGGTATCCATCGGACCAGATATGTTTGATGTTCATACACCAATGGAACGTTTAAGCATCAGTTCTACAAAACGCATGTTTGATTATCTTGTAACAGTATTAAAAGAGTTATAAGATTGAAACCTCGTACTTCTAGATGAACGTCTAGAGTATGAGGTTTTTTAGTTTAGTAAAAGAATAGGGGGACAAATATGAGAAGAGCAAAGAGGATCGTTTGGATGTTGAATGGGATTCTTTTGATGGTGATCTTGATGTTTGGAGTGATCTATCTCATAGGTAGTTCGAAAGGTTTACTAAATGAGGATTCCCAAAAAGAAGTGGAACAGAAGAGGGCGACACAAATTACGGTGGAGGGAGATTCTAATGATATCGCATCGCCATCCAAAAAACGACGTACAGGGGAGGGGAAAAAGCCAACGACCATCGTGTTGGGAGGAGACGTAGTGTTAAAAGAAAGCCATCTAGAAAACTATAAGGAGAAAGGAATCTCCGGCTTGGTTTCGAGTGAGGTGTTAGAAATAATTCAGAAAGCAGATATTGCGATGATCAACGAGGAATTTGCATTTACAAACGAGGAAGAAAGCACTAGGGAGGAAGATACATATCGTGTGGCACCCAAATACGTTTCGGTATTCAATGAATTAGGAATCGATTTAGTGTCCCTTGCCAATAATCATATAATAGACTATGGAAAGCATGCGTTGTTAGAAGGAATTTCCACCTTGGATGCAGCGCAGATAAAACATGTAGGAGCTGGTGAAACATTAGAACAGGCAAGCACCATTCAATACGTGGAAGTGAATGGATATACGATTGCCTTTGTGGCTGCCAGCAGGGTGATGCCAGAAGAAAGCTGGGCGGCTACAGAAACCGATGCAGGCGTATTTTCTGCATATGACAGTGAGAGAGTATGTAAGCAGGTGAAAGAAGCATCGGAGAATGCAGATTTTGTAATCGCCTATGTACATTGGGGGATGGAATATAAGACAAAGGTGGACCGGGAACAAAGAGAGTTGGGACAAGCATTGGTGGATGCCGGAGCAGACGTTGTATTCGGAAGCCACAACCACTGTTTGCAAGGAATCGAATATTATAAAGGATGCCCAATCCTATATAGTTTGGGAAATCTGATTTTTGACCAGACACAAAAGAAGACGGCAATTGTAACGATTTCCTTATCAGGAAGAACGGAACCAGAACTAGCGATCCATCCTTGCTTCCTAAAGAATGGAAAGACGGATTTGACCACCAAGAGAAGTTCGGTGAGCAGTTTCTATGAATATATGATGTCCATTAGCCAAAATACCCAGATTGGGTCGGGTGGAGAGATTCGATCCAAGGGAGAATAAGAGGGGTTACATTTGTCGAACACTGTGGTATAATATGCTAATATTACACTAAGTATAAATAATTAGGAGTAAATGATAGATGAGTGAATTTCGACAACATTTCGATCCTCAGACTCATGAGGAAACGAAAGAATTACAGAATACGATAATCATAAAAAAAGATACTCCTATTCAATCTAACCGTAAAAGAAGGGAACGGAGGAAACGAGGAATTCCTGGTAAGACGTTATGGTGCGTACTTGGAGGAATCCTATTGTTATTTTCTTTGGTTGCCTTATTTAGTATAAAGCATTTATATGGATTCATGCATATCCGTTCCTATGGTGAAAATGAACATGTCATCATGCAGGAGGAGCGCTTTGACGTAGATGAGAATGATACATCTGCAAAGTTTGAGAAAATCAATCCAGAAGAAGTCAAGTGGAACAACAGCGGAGAAATCAAGAAGGTAGAAGGAATCACGAATATCCTATTACTTGCGGATGGCGAACAAGAAGGTTCTTTAGAGAGAGGACGTTCTGATGTCATCATGATTGCCACAATCAATACAAAGAAGAAGACGTTGAAACTGACATCAATCATGCGAGATACGTATGTGCAGATTCCAGGATACCTCGATAATCGAATCAATACGGCATATCGTACGGGAGATGTTCCGCTGTTAGAAAAGACAATCGAGCAGAATTTTAATATATCCGTAGATGGATATATTAAGGTAAACTTTGATGGATTCGCCAATATCATAGACGAGTTAGGTGGAGTAGAGATTGCCATTAGTGAGGCTGAAGCAAAATGGCTAAACAAAGGAAACCATATTTTTGATCCAGAATCTAGAACGGTGAAACCAGGAGTTCATACGCTGAATGGAAGCCAGGCACTAGGATATTGTATCATTCGTCGTGTAAATACGACGGACGGACTTGCGTATGATTTTGGACGAGTATGGAGACAGCGCCTTGTGCTGACTACATTATTTGATAAATATAAGGATGAAAGCATTACGAAGATTGTTTCGTTAGCCCCTAAAATCCTTTCCAATATTACGACGGATCTGCCAGAAAACAGAATCCTATCCTTGCTTATGACTGCGTTAGATTTGGATGTAAAGGAGATTCAGACAATCACG
>CALZJY010000196.1 GCA_945787925.1 uncultured Anaerosporobacter sp.
TACGTACATAAGTAGCCTGCAGCATCTACTGTAAATGCACCTGCTTTTGTAAAGTAGTTTTGTCCACCTCTGTTTACTATAAAGAAGTTGTCACCGTTAATTACCAAATCTAACGCATCACCGGTTGTTTGTGTCCCACCCGCTGTGGAAACCGTTTTTTTAATCGTACTTACAGAAACGCCCAAACCGATTTGTTGAGCATTGGTACCAGCCTTACCTGTTTGAGGGTTTGGACCGGATGCAGATTGTGTTGTTTGATATAGTGTATCTGCAAATCTAACTGAACTAGATTTGTACCCTACTGTATTAACGTTTGCAATGTTATTACCAATAACATCCATCTTTGTCTGGTGGGCTTTTACACCTGAAACACCAGCGTATAATGATCTCATCATAATAATGCACCTAACCTTTCCTTTTACACTTGTTAACCTTCTCTATCATTCAAAGGTACAGGCCCCCTATTGCTAGGTCCAGCCTGTTACAAAATGACTGCCCCATCTATATTCGTAAAGATATGTTCCTCTGCTTCATCTAGAGCAGTAATCACCGTATTACTTTTGCAATTCACAATAAACGATACTCCATCCATTAGAACCAAAGACTCCTTAATTCCTTTTTCCTTTGCCTTCATGATAGCTTTGGATAGTCGTCCTAGCTGCTCTTCTGTTAAGTCGATATTTCGGCTTAGCAAGCGCTCGTTGGCATGTTTGGAAAAACGAATGGTTTTCTTCTCCTGGCGGGTACTTTGTAAGATACTTGCAAAAGAGGTCTCATTGGCCACGTAATGTGGATTTCTATTCGTCCTCCCCTTACTCTGCAGTTTGTCCTGCACCATTTCAATGGAGCTAAAGTTATTCGAAGAAATATTCACACTATCGCCTTCCTTTGCAACTTCAACCGAGCCATGTATTTTCTCTTATACTGTTTCATTCGATTCAGTCGAAGATGTTTCAGAACCAGCAGGATCTTTCGCTTTCGGCTCTCCTTTTACAGAAAGGGAAACTTTATTGTTTACCACTGTATTTAAGGCATCATTGAAACTAAAGATCATATCATATGTTCCTTCCTTTAGCTCTTTGAAAGCATCTGCTTTAATCGTAAGCTTATTGCCTGCTAAGGAAATATTCTCTGGATCAATTGCTTGATTATTTACGATGACTGCTAATGCAGTTGCCACGCTTGTAGTTCCAAGATCAATTGTTACTGTTACATCCTTTGGATTCTCATGGTCATAGTCTATATTTACTTTTTCTACATCTGGTTTTCCAAGAGATAATACGTAGTTTTCATCATAAACTTCTACTATTTGGTCTAGAGAATAACGATTTTCTCCCACTACGACAGAATATTTTCCATTGGACATCGTTACATAATCAACAATACCCGTCTTATATGTGACATTACCTTGCGCATCTGTGGCTGATAGCGCTACCATTTTACCCACTAGCGTATATGCCTGTGTATTGGAATATGACGCATTCAGATTCTGCAGCTCTTCTAATTGAGAAAATGTTGCAAGCTGCGCAATATACTCTGTATCCGTCGATGGATTTAGTGGATCCTGATATTTCATCTGTGTTACAAGAAGTTGTAAAAATGCATCTTTTCCTAATGTACTGCCGCTATTTTTAGCTGCAGTCGTTGCAGATAGAGAACCTTCTGTCTTATTTAATGCGCCATTTACAACGTTGTTCATCACACTACCCATTTGTCTTCCTCCTTACTTCTTGTGTATTAAGCCGTATATTCAACCGTCCCATTTACATAAGTACGAGAAAAATGCTCTTCTTTCTCATTTGTACCTTTTGCTTCTTCTAAATAGTCCTGAATATTCAACCTCTTCTTTGGTGCGTCATTTTGTTGTTCTCCGCCGTGGCCTTCTTGTTCTGCATATTCGGAAGAGTAATTGCCGATTGCAACCTCTACCTTTTCTACCTTAAGGCCTTGCGATTCAAAACTTTCCTTCAATACTTGGATTGAAGTTTCTAATGCTTGTTTTGTCATCTCGTTTTCACAACGAAGATGTGCAGTTAACACTCCTGCTGTCTTTTGAACGACAACTTGTACTTTTCCAAGTGCTTCTGGATTCAGAACCATTTCCATACTTGTCTTTGTCTGACTGATATTCACTTTAATCTGATCCACAAGCTGTGTAACAATTTGTTTTACCTTATACATGGAAGAGGAATCTTCTTGCAAACCGGAAACACTGATCTTATCTGCAATGTGATCCACCATTGGATGGTTCTCTTGTCCTACAAATTCATCTTCCCTTCCGTCACGGTGGTCCTCTTCTTTATGAACCTCCACCTTGATCTCTTTCTTTCCAGTCGCAGAATTCTCACCCGTCTCTTTCACAGCATTCACTAGGGAATCCTCAAACTCCTCTCCTGTGTCCTGCTGGTCAAATCCTTGCAAAAGCTCTTGCTCGATATTTGCCACTACATCATTTAAGATTTCTGTAGCCGCAAACAATGCACTAGAAAGTTGCTCATTGACTAAAGCATCTGTAATTCCTTGTGCTCCAAAACTTTCTAGCACAAACACCGTAAGGTTCTCTAGTTGGAATAAATCTTGCCAAACCATCCCTAAGGCTGCAAGAATTTCTTCCATTTCCTCATCCGTAAGTCCAAGTTCTTCTTTCAGATTGCTTACTAATTCCTTCGTATAAACGTCTGCAACTTCATTCTTTTTCACTTCAAACTGTTTTTTGTTTGTGCTATTCGTGTTATTTTTCATTGTACACATTTGATTTTTAGAAGAAATTGAAGTGTCCCTTATACTTTGTGGCGCTTCCACCTTCCCATTTAAAATGGTTGATTTCATCGCTCCTTGTTTTTGCAAGTTAATTCCTTGCATCTGATTGATTACATCTGAAAACTGTTTTTGCGGGCTTTGCATATTTGATGTTGAACTTCCTGCCCTCATCATCGATTCATATATAACTCCCGATGTTTTCATTCCCTTCACCTCCCCTAATAAAAGCTATCTATGTCTAATCGGATGTTGTATCATCCAATAGTGACATCTTCTTTGTAACCTTCGCACAGTAGTCTGCTTCCATTTCCTGCATGATTAATGCCGCTTTCGAAGTAGGCATGTTTGTTAAAATATCCACTACAAGGTCAAGATCTGCAGTCATAACTTCAAGGGCTGCAGCCGCAGTAGCTGGTTCCATCTTCATATAACGTTCTGCCTGTTGTTTTACGATTTCACTTACCTGCAGGCGTTCCAGCACTTGTTCGTAAAGCTTAGCCGCATGATCTGGTGCAATTTTTTCATAGTATGCTTTGTACTCTGCAAGTTCTGGGGCTTTCTCATTAAATACGACTTTCGTATCAAACTCTTTTACCCTCTTTGCAAATTCTTCCTGCTGATTTTCAAATACTTTTAAACGCTCTACTTCTGCTTGTAGCTCGCTTATCTTTTTACTATCCTCTTGATTGGATTTTTCTAATGTCTTAATTTTAGATTCTAACTGTTTAATATAATTCATTGCTTCCGAAATGTTATTGAAACGGTATCCTTTTTCCTCTGCAATTTGATTATCCGTTACATCCGGAAGAACTCGATTTACAACCGGAACATCTTTTAGGTACTGACGGAGAACGCCACTTCCTAATCCTCCAATATCTAATTTAATAAATAAGGCGATGCTTCCTAATAAGATTAATAAGATGACAACCCCAATTACTATAGATAAGATTGTCCCTCCTACGCCTTCTTCTGAATTTTCTTCTAACTCAAGTCCGTCTAACTCTTTTTCTGTCGCCATTGCTATCCTTCCTCGTTACTTTTGTTATATTTAAAACTTACGAGCTCATCATTCTCCTTGTTTTCCACTTCTATGAGTTCTTTTTTAAACAGTTCAAATGCGTTCTCTTTTAACTTTTCTTGTGTTTTTCGCTCTACCATCGCTAAGTTCATTTTTCCTCTAGCAATATCTACGTTCTTTTTCGCTCGGAGTACCATGACCTGTTGCTCCTCTTGTTTAAATTCCAACGTCTTAATTGCATGGGTTGACTGTCTGATATCCGCAATCACAAGGCGATTGTTCATTTGGTTTCTTAACCTACACTCATACTCCTCTTTTGTTCGAGTAATCGCATCTAACTTTTCACACTCTTCTTCTACCCTTGCTTTTGCAATAGAATATTCATTCTTCGCCTGTTCTTCTAATTTTTCTTTTAATTCCAAGATATTTTGCATTCTGTAAATAAATTTTGCCATCGTACTTACCGTATGCCTTTCCTACTCTATGAAATTGCTTCCTTCAACATCTCTACTACATCATCAAATGCAACCTTGCTATGAGTATCTTGATGTAAGAAATCGTTAATTGCATCAATCTTTGCAATTGCTTCATCGATTTTTTTATTGGAACCTGCTTTATATGCACCGATATTGATTAAATCCTCTGCATCTCGATATGTTGCAAGAATACTCTTTAACGCGCCAGCAGCTGATTTGTGTTCCTTGTCTGCAATCGCAGACATAACACGTGAAATACTTTGAAGTACATCAATAGCTGGATAATGGTTTTTCGTTGCTAGCTTTCTAGATAACATGATATGTCCATCCAAAATCCCTCTGGCTGTGTCGGTAAT
>CALZJY010000197.1 GCA_945787925.1 uncultured Anaerosporobacter sp.
TAAAAAGAGGGTCTTTGTAATTGGCAGTACCTCCTCTTCATTATAACAAGGAATTACAATATATAATATTGGCTTCATTTTCATTTCTCCTCATCGCCTTTTAACTGACAGGAAAGAAAACGTCTATGGTAATTCCCCCATTACCTCTCTTTCCTATCCTGTCTATTTTTCTAAATATATCTTACGGGTAATAAAGTTATACACCATTACAACGGCTGTTGCAATAATCTTTCCAACCATAACCATCATCTTTAGATTATCGACACAAATCCACATAATAAACTCGTTGATTGCTAAACCAATAACACTAAGCACCATAAATACTGTTAATTGCTGTGATTTGCTTTGTTCTTCATTGACATCAAATACCCATAATGTGCTTAATACATAATTGTAAATTACGGATACTGAAAATGAAATAGTACTTGCAACAAGATGATTCATTCCAAAGAATGAATTTAGTACAAACAAGATACCATAATCAATTACAAATGCACTTCCTCCAACAGCTGCAAAGCGTATGATTTGCTTCATTAACTTTTGCATATCCATCTCCTTCTTCAAGTATAATTTTACCCTATACTTTGAACCTATGCCTAAAAATAACTATTGTAGTATACTACATGGCATTTTTACAGTCAAACGCTTGGCGATTTACGCCCTTTTAAACATGTCCATACCATTGCCCCAAATACCGGAAACACGACAATCCATTCAATTGCATATCTCATATAGCAAACGGGACCTGCAAAACAGATCAGTACATTAATTACGACTGGTAATGTTAAAATAAGATATTGATACATTCCTTTATAAATCACATATAGGATACATAGCAGGAACAAGTAATTCCAAGGTCCGACTGAAAATGCCCAGCCTAACATACTTGTCTTTGCAAGTCCCTTGATAAGATTGAAGTATGCTGTTCTTACTGGGGAAAGTGCCTTTATATTATGAAGGCCATACCATTCGCCCTTCGTATTCACACCATTATATACAATCAATCTATCGTAGTCCGCAGAAAATAAATAATAAGTATTATTTAATGTTGCTTCTACAAACGTACCTGGATGACGGACTAATAACTTTGCCCATACTCCCATAAAATCTTTTAGTTCTTCTTTTTTATAGTACTTATTAAACTTGTTCTTTACCGGATCTGACAATAAAGGATTATAGCGTTTTGCAAGCACTTTTATATCGCCATCAAAACATAAGATTTTATCCAAAATCTCAATTTCTCCCTCTTCAAATCCTTCCTCTCCCCATTCCTTCGCATATCTTGCTACTTGCTGGAATGGAACAGATAACATTTCTCTTGGACTTCCTCCTGGTATATAGAACAACGGAAGAAGAATCTTAAGAAGCAGAATCCAATATAATATGATTGGAGTTCCAATCATAAATAAAACACTTCGAACCTTCTCTTTGCTCTTTCGATAACGAACTAATAAAATCGCTATGACTACGAATAAAATATAAAGTCCATTGTTTCTAAATAGCATAAGTCCAAGACATGATCCAAACATTAGCCATTTTTCTTTCTTTGATTCAAATATCGAATCTTCATCATCAATCATTTTAAATAGTTGAATTGTTACCAAAATCATAAATCCACCGTATAATGAATCCTTTGTAATTGTAAACGCATACATCGGAATCAGTGGAAAAAACATAAAGAATCCCAGTGAAATCGTTTGGAAAATAGGCGGAATCCTTAATACTCCTAGATAGTTCACACAATAGCTATAAATCATCGCAAGTGCAATCATTTGCAGTAATGCAAGCAGGAATATGGCAAGATTGATATTATCTATAGCAAATCCAAGCTTTGCCGCCCCGCCAACTAAAAGCGTATATGTGATTGGATGATGGTTATTTAAAAGTGTAGTAGCCTCTTTCGGATAAATTACTGAGTTAGCGGTCCTACTCACTTCCTTATCCCCTATTGTTTGTGCAATTTCATCTCTTGCATCTCGACAGAAATTTGCCGGATAATATACCACCATATATGGCGTCCATGCAATCATAATTGCAGCAAAACATGTCCAAAAACGAATCTTTATCCTCTTTGGAAGAAACTCCTGCACTGTCTTGCTCTGAAGTAGTCGTGGTAATACTGTTTCAAAAAAAGCGTTTACTAAATAATAAATCAAGATTGCATAACCTGCAATAATGATTGTCGCCTTTGTCATTGTAAACGAATTTTTAAAAATCAATATTAAAGAATTCTTCTTGTAAAAACTTCTAGCAATTACAAGTAAAACACTCGTACAGATTGAAAAAACAAACGAGCAATTTCTACTTCGTCTCGAGTATTCCCTTCTTGCAAGTACTGCTATTGCTATCGTAAGCATACATAACGTAAGCAGGTTATTCGTCTGATCGTATACAAAGGACGCCTTTAGTTTACGAATCCATAAGATGACCGTATTCATGTTTTCTGCACCACGAACGTTTACATCTCCAAGCTTCATGCCCATTCCAAAACTAATAAACATAGATACGAGTCCAACATACCAGGCATATCCTATTTTATTCACTTTATATAATTTTTTCATTACTGTCCTCTCTATAAGTCTTTATTTTCTCTTCCTACTCTATGAAGTTCCATCTCAAAATCTTGTCTATTCTTCATTTGTATTGTCTGTAAGATTAGTCCGCTAAATAAAGAAATAATTGCTGTCAACACAACAAATCCACATACAATCAATGTAGGAATCTTTGTTACAACCCTTGTCTTTACAAATGTCACACAAATTGGTATAAAGAAAATCATTGCTAACAATGTAAGTAATGCCGAAATACAAGAGAAATATTTTAATGGTTGATAATCTCGATATAATCTTTGGATTGTTCTTAATACCTTAAATCCATCACTATACGTATTTAACTTTGACTCACTTCCTTCTGGACGATCACGATATGTTATGACCACATTCTCTACTAACATATTTTTATCAACTGCATGAATACTCATTTCTGTCTCAATCTCAAATCCTTTTGACAATACAGGAAATGTCTTTACAAACTGATAACTAAATGCACGATATCCCGTCATGATATCTTTAATATCTGTCTTAAAGAGCACGTTGATTGATTTTCTAACAATCGTATTACCAAAGTTATGAAATGGGCGTTTATTCTCTGTAAAATAAGTTGATGACAAACGATCGCCTACAACCATATCTACTTTTCTTTCTAATACTTTGTCTACCATTTCTCTAGCAAACTCTGCCGGATATGTATCATCGCCGTCAACCATGATATAACACTCTGCATCAATTTCTCGAAACATTCTTCGAATAACATTTCCTTTTCCTTGCAGATATTCATGACGGACAACAGCTCCCTCTTCTAGTGCAATCTTTGCTGTCTGATCTGAGGAGTTATTGTCATAAACATAAATTGTTGCCTCTGGAAGGCACTCCTTATAATCATTAATTACCTTCTTAATTGTTTTTTCCTCATTATAACAAGGGATTAAAACCGCTATTTTATCCATTCATTTAAACTCCTTACTTCTTTTTCTTCAATTTTCTGTAATTATATCAAATATGTCATATTTGTGTCAATTTTACGCAAGGTAAAAGCCCCCAGTATTTTCCTATACCGAGGGCTATTTTCTATCTTTTGAACTCTTTACTTACTGTTTCTAATGCTTTTTCAATCACATGGTGCATATCATAGTATCGATAATTTGCAAGTCTTCCACCAAAAATCACATTGGATTCTTGCTTGGCTAACGCTTCATATTTCGCATAGGTCGCCCCATTGTGCTCATCATTGATTGGATAATATGGTTCATCACCTTTGTGCCATGTTTTCGGATACTCTCTCGTAATCACTGTCATTGGCTGTGTCCCATACTCAAAATGCTTATGTTCGATAATCCTTGTATACGGTACCTCATACTCCGTATAGTTCACGACTGCATTGCCCTGATAATTCTCACACGCTAGACATTCCGTTTCAAACTTAAGGCTTCTATATTCAAGTTCACCATAACAGTAATCATAATATTGATCAATCATTCCTGTATATACTACTTTTTTAGCCAACTGGTCAAATGCTTCCTTATTTTCAAAATAGTCCGTATTCAACCTCACCTCGACCCCGTCTAGCATCTTTTCTATAATCTGTGTATAACCGCCTTCCGGAATACCTTGATATTTATCATTGAAATAGTTATTGTCATACGTAAAACGAACTGGAAGACGCTTGATGATAAAGCTAGGAAGCTCCGTCGCGCGTTTTCCCCACTGCTTTTCTGTATAGCCTTTGATTAATTTCTCATAAATATCTTTTCCGACAAGATTGATTGCCTGCTCTTCTAAGTTCGTAGGTTGTTCTACGTAACTGCCTTCAATCTGCGACTCGATCCTCGCCTTTGCTTCCTCTGGAGTCTTTACTCCCCAAAGCTGATGAAACGTATTCATATTAAACGGCAGGTTGTATAATTCTTCCTTGTACCTTGCTACTGGGGAATTGGTATAGCGGTTGAACTCCGCGAATTGATTGACATAATTCCAGACTTCCTTATTGTTTGTATGAAAGATGTGGGCTCCATACTCATGTACTTGGATTCCATTTACCTCTTTGGTATAGA
>CALZJY010000198.1 GCA_945787925.1 uncultured Anaerosporobacter sp.
CGTCTATCGGGATATCGAAGTGCCCAAGGCTATAGGCCTTTGCCGCTTCGATCAGTTTATGCAGCGGACGGATGCTGAAGTGGTAGATACAGCCAATGAGCAGCAGCAGGATGCATAAGAAATACAGAAGCACCGTATTGATGACGTTGGTTACCTGAATCGTATCTTCTAGGATCTGCTGCTCGCTCATAAATACGAGCACATAACCGATGGTCTGATAGTTGATCAGGATATTGCTTTCTGCCATGACCATAGGAGTCGGAAAGTAGTCATTAAATCGTACGCCACTTTTTGTATTGTAATTAAAGATGTCTGGATCAAGCTCTAGTACGGAAGTAAACGAATGGCTTACCGAAGGGTCCGTATCCACAAGCAAATGTCCTTCGGCATCGGTAACCCAGATGCGGGTTCTGGTCACAGTACCAACGGTAGTAAGCTGTCTTGTTAACATGTCTTTCGTGATCAGGTTAGAGAAGTAGCTTTGCATAAATTCGGTACAGATCGATTCGGATTGCTGATACAGAGACAGTTTTTTCTGGTTTATTAAATTGGATTTAATCTGGCTGGCTCCATAGGTATTCAGTAGTATAAATAAAGAGAGAAATAATACAAAGAAGCAGCAACAGTATTTATATAGCAGGCTTGTTCGCATCATAATAAGCATCCTTTTACTGAGTCTTCACTTCGAATTTATATCCGATTCCCCATACCGTGGAGAGCGCCCAGTGCTCATTGTCTTTTAGTTTTTCGCGTAATCGTTTGATATGTACGTCTACGGTCCTTGTATCTCCGATATATTCATATCCCCAGATATGGTCTAAGAGCTGTTCTCTTGTGAATACCTGGTTTGGATGGGAGGCAAGGAAGTAAAGTAGCTCTAGTTCCTTTGGCGGCATATCGATCTTCGTCTGACCGTGAATTACCGTATAGTTGGATTGGTTGATGATCAAATCATCGTATTGCACGAACTCACCAGTCTGTGATAGTAGTTCGTTTGTTGCAGCAGTAGGCAGGGTAGATGGTTGTGGATGGAAGCGTCGTAAGACGGCCTTTACCCTTGCTACGAGTTCTTTGGAATCAAATGGCTTGATCATATAGTCATCTGCTCCGAGTTCTAATCCTAGCACCTTATCGAAGATTTCTCCTTTGGCGGAGAGCATGATGATCGGTACCGAGGAATTCTTGCGGATTTCCCTACATACTTGGTATCCGTCGATGCCAGGGAGCATCAAGTCAAGAAGGATTAAGTTTGGTTCGTAAATAGGGAAGGAGGCTAATGCCTCTTCCCCGTCATTTACGATTTTTGTATCAAAACACTCTTTGTTTAAATAAAGAGAGATAAGTTCCGCAATGTTGTTGTCGTCATCTACAATTAAGATTTTTTGTTTAGTCGCCATAAGCAGTCCTCCTGAAATCTATTTGAATTCTACGATCGTTACACCGTGGTCGCCTTCTCCAAATCCACCAAGACGGAATGTCTTTACATATTTGATACGTTTTAGGCGTGTATGGATTGCCGTTCTTAGGGCACCTGTACCACGTCCGTGGATTACCGTTACTTTTGGAAGGTGGGCAAGGTAGGCGTCATCTAAATATTTTTCCATAATGGAAAGTGCTTCATCGACTGTCTTGCCGATTACGTTTAGTTCTGGGCTTACTGCGAAGGATTTGTTCATCTTGATCTTGCCAGAACCTGTTTTTTGTAAGTTTGGAGCAGTAATCGTTGGCTCATCGATTAATTCTAAATCAGAGATATTTACTTGGCTTCGTAAGATGCCCATTTGCACGAAGCAGTCGCCTTTTGCATTTGGAAGGGAACTGATCGTTCCTTTTAAGCCAAGGCTTGTAACGAATACGGCATCTCCAAGCTTGAAGTCGCTTGCCTTATGTTGTTTCTTTGGTTTCTTTTTCGAATTTTCAAGCAAGGAAGATTCGTTGCCCTTCATACGGTTGCGAAGCTCGTTACGTTCGCGTTCCATCTGTTTGCTCAGGCCGCTTTCATTGGACCATTTGTTGTATTTCTTGATCGTAGTATCTGCATAATCCTTGGCTTCTTGTAAGATTTGTTGGGCCTCTTCTCTAGCTTCGCGAAGCAGACGCTCTCTTGTTGCGTCTAATTTGTCTCTCTTTTCAGCTAATTTTGCTTTTAAGGAGGCAACTTCTTCTTTGTATGCTTCTAATTGTTCTCTTTCTTTTTCCATCGCAACACGGCTTTGTTCTAAATCAGTAAGAAGGTCTTCAAAGCTCTTGTCGTTAGAATCGATAAATCCTTTCGCTGTCTCGATGATTTCGTCAGATAGTCCGAGCTTGCTAGAAATTGCAAACGCGTTACTCTTTCCAGGGATACCGATTAATAAGCGGTAAGTTGGGCGTAATGTTTCTACGCTGAATTCGCAACATGCATTTTCTACGCCTTCTGTCGTAAGGGCAAATACTTTTAATTCGCTATAATGCGTTGTTGCCACCGTACGGATTCCGCGGTTATGAAGGTAAGAAAGGATGGATGTTGCAAGAGCAGCACCTTCCGTTGGGTCGGTACCGGCACCTAATTCATCGAATAATACAAGGCTGTTTTCATTTACATTCTCTAAGATGGATACGGTATTCGTCATATGGGAGGAGAACGTACTTAAGTTTTGCTCAATGCTTTGTTCATCTCCGATATCTGCGAATACTTCTTCGAATACGGCAAGGCTAGAGCCATCGAAGGCTGGAATATGAAGGCCTGCCTGACCCATTAGGGTGAATAGTCCGACTGTCTTTAAGGACACCGTCTTACCGCCCGTATTTGGACCTGTGATTAATAATAAGTCAAAGTCTTTTCCAAGATAGATATCGATTGGTACGACTTTTTTTGGATCGATGAGTGGGTGGCGTCCTTTTTTGATGTTGATATAGCCATCCGTATTAAATACAGGCGCAGTCGCCTTCATTTGTTTTGCAAGCATTGCTTTTGCAAAAATAAAATCTAACGTAGTAAGCACGGTTAGGTTGGCTTCTAATGCTTCTACATATTCAGCAACCTGGCTGCTTAGTTCTGCTAAGATTCGTTCGATTTCTTCGTGTTCCTTTAACTCTAATTCACGAATCGTATTGTTTAGCTGTACGATGCTCATCGGCTCGATGAAAAGAGTGGAGCCAGTGGAAGATTGGTCATGGATCATTCCAGGTACTTTGGAACGATATTCTGCTTTTACTGGCAGGCAGTAACGTCCATTACGCATTGTGATGATAGCTTCTTGCAGCATCGTCCTTCCTGTCTGGGAGTTTACTAATTTGTTTAACTGTTCATGGATCTGTCCGTTCGTGGACTTGATGGAACGACGGATTTGTCGTAACGTGCTGCTTGCTTCATCGCTTATTTCTTCTTCAGAGATGATGCAGCGTTTTAGCTCGTTGTTTAATGGAGTTAATGGCTCTAATGTCTGGAACATGCCACTTAAGGTATCAAGCGCTTCTTCCTCATTTTCTTTTTTTCCGTAACTTTTTGCACGTAGGGCGCAGTCTAATAAGGAGCTTACATTTAAAAGCTCAACGATGCCAAGCGTGCCGCCTACTTCTAGGTGTTTTAAGCTGCTGCGGATGTCTTTGATTCCACGTAAGCTTAAAGAACCATTTTTTAATATTCTTGAAAGTGCATCAGCAGTTTCCTGTTGTGCAGCTGTAATCGTTGTAAGATCAGAGAAAGGGAGGAGCTTGTTGCAAAGTTCTTTTCCTAAAGAAGAGCTTGCAAGGCTTGATAGCTCATCGATAATTTTGTTATATTCTAATTTTTTTAATGCTTTTTGATTCATTGATATGACCTTTCTATGCTAGGATTTCTATCGTTTCAATATCAGTTTTTAGTTATATTTTACCTTATTGGTCGGGAAAATAAAACTAAAAAAGCAACTTTGTCTGGAAATGCATCAGGGATGGTGCCATGTTTACAAAGTATTCATATATTGTTCATAACTTGATGGTAAACTACTTTTATATGTTAGTCGAGAATGCTCGTGTTTTAAGGTGAAGCAGTTGATTAAAAGGAGATACGTATGTCGGACGAAAATAAGAAAGAGAACGAGTACACGTTTGTACAGGAGACCATACGGTCAAAGAGAAAGAATAAGGGAATCAAGAACATTGCAATTACGATTGGGCTTGCAGCATTATTCGGCCTAGTGGGCAGCATCGTCTTTTGCATCTGTCTTCCATTGGTTTCTGAATTTTTGGGCATAGAAACGCAACAGGTGATCATTGGAAGGACAGAGGGGTTAGAGACTGGATCAAGCGTGGCGGTGACGGCTACCGTGGCACCGACGACGATGATTACGCCTACTGTGGTACCGACTCCGGTGCCTACTGTAGAAGCAAAGAAGAACAAGGAAAAACCAAAGGTGGAAGGGACTTTAAGCAGTTCCATCAAGCAGATTTGCCAAAAGGTAAATCGCTCGATCGTAAAGGTAGACAGCATGAAGGAATCCTATCCGATGTTTGGTCAAGAAGAGACTGCGGCTACGGGAGCAACATGTGGAATCG
>CALZJY010000199.1 GCA_945787925.1 uncultured Anaerosporobacter sp.
AACACAATTTCCTATGCAATAAAAAAAAAGGATTGTTTCTGACCTCCCTTTTCACCAGAAACAATCCTTTTTATTTGTTATATTCACAAAGCTGTTTTGCAATTTGTTCATAAGAACCATTTATCGAAATATTATGCTTCCCTGCAATTAGTTTTGTTGTATATCCTTCTTCGTCTAAAAACTTATGGAATTGTTCGGCATCCTCAACAAGCCCTTGGTTTTCTAATTCCTTTGCAATCTCGCCTGCTGTCTGTCCAGAAAAGACTTCGAATTTTTTTGTCGCACCAGGTTCCACCAAAAGTTCTTCCGTTGGTTTCTCTTGTGCTTCTTCTTTCGGGGCTTGTGTAGGTTCTGAAGTTTGCGTCGCATCAAAAATCTGATCCACCTTCATCCCAATTCCTTCTGTCATTCCATATTCTTTTGCTTTTTGAATGATTTGTTCCTTCGTCATTTCCTTTTGTACGATGGTTTTGTTTTCTTTCATAGAAACTGCCATGACTACCGTTACAAACACCATTCCAACTCCAAGTCCGCGAAGAAAATAGGCTAATTTCATTTTTTGCATTACTTTTGGCCTCCTGCATACAGATTGGCTACTAACTGCACTTCTCCTTGTCCGATGTTTAGTTGTTTGGAAACTTCTAAGACCGAGTTTCCTTCTGCTAACATGGCAAGGATGGCTCTATGCATTTCGGAAATTTCTTGCTTCGGCTCTTGCTTTGGAACTTTGTTTTCAAGGATCATTGCCTGAGAATTCTGCGTCGATACGCTTTCTTCTACTTGCTTCACCTTTTCTGTTGGCTCAACCTCTTGGTGTTTTCCTAAGACGAACTCTTTTAATTCTTTTTCTTTATCTGTTAACATGCTGTATAAGAATACTACTTCACTCTGATTCTTATCGATTTTTTCTAAGACCATTTCACTGTATTCATTTACCGCCATAATCTTCTCATTCGACAACTTACAAAGTTTCGCATCTACTTGTTCAATCGCTTCTTGTTGCATTGCTTCTAAACGTTTACTAAAGTTTTCTTCTAATTCTTTTCGCTTTTCATATTCTTCTACTGTTTCTAGCTCTCTTCTCTCCTCTGTAGCTGCAATACCAGACATTTTTTCTGATATCATATAGCTAATAGCGATGATAACAAGACCTAAAACAATCACTGTTATTTCTGCTGTGCTCATGCTTACTCCTTAAATGCATATATCCAATGTCCTGCCAAGCATTGCTGCAACATCATCTTCATCTACAGGCTCATCCTCCTGCTTTCTCTTCTGACCCTGCTTCTTTCCTTGCTTGCTTTCATCTTTTCTATCATAACGATATTCTGTATATTCACTCTTTTGCGACTTTACCGTCTGCTCGCTGCTCTTTTTGACCTCATTTTGAAATGCCTGGGCCGTATGAGTTTGCATCATTTCTTCTTTTTGTATTCTTGTCACATTACGAATTGAAGTTGTAAGACTTTTTGGAGCCATTGCCAAATGTTCAATTGGATTCGTTACCCCCATATTTCACTTCCTTTCCCTTTTTAAAGAGGTTTTTGAATAACATCAATTCCATCTTTTATAAAGGTACAATAATGTGCCTCTCCCTTTAGAATTAGGATTGCGCCTGCAATATCAATCTTTACGCCTGCATAAACCTTATCCTGTACTATAACCTTTCCTTCTTTTGAAAGTAGGATTTCTTCGCCTAATTCCTCACTTGCATCTAATAATGGACCTCGCTGTTTTTCGAGCTCTTTTAAACGCTCCGCAATTTGTCTGATTTGGATTGATTGCTTGTCCTTTGCTTATCTTCGTGCGGTACGCAGACATTACCTGTATCAATTTTGTAGATTCTTTTTCTAACTCACAAATCTGTTGTTGCAGGCTTCGATACTCTTTTACCGTATCTGGATCGAGTCCTACTTCAATCGCCGTAAAGGCTCCCATTGGTGAACCTGCTACTTTAAATTCCACAGATTCTCTTGCATGGACCTCTCCACCGACTAAGAGTCCCTTCTTTCCATCAATCCTGATTTTCTTTCCTGCACTTACCCTGCTATGCATGATCGCTTCGGTAAGGATATCTCCTCCTGCTCTTACTACCGCATTTTCAATATACTTAACCGTAATATTAGATTCTGACACGATGTTCGCCTTCATCATTCCTTGGATTCCTCCTTGGATAATGATTGGACCTTCTGCATAAAGATTGGCGCCTTCCACCATGCCCTCCACAAAAATCTGTCCGCTCGCCTTCAAGGTAAAGCCACTTCGAACAGTTCCTGCCACATGAATATCTCCATCATATTCGATATCTCCGGTAGAAGCATCTACATCTGCTACTACTTCATAGATATTCGATACGAACACTTTTCCATCCACAAGATACGCATGACCCGATACTTCAGAATACATCGTTGCCCCATCTTCACTTACTACGATGTTTCGTCCATGCTTCATTCTTGCTTCCTTTACTCTTGCTGGCAACACTTTCACACCAGTTACTGACATTCCGGGCGTTCCTGGTATGCTACGTTCTAGATATGCAAGTTTTGCTCCCGCCTCGATATGAACGATATTATCTAATTGATGATAATCTACCGTCCCATCCTCTAGTAACCTCGGATGTCCATTCATATTCGTATTAAAACAATAGATGACCCTGCCATTTCTACCTTGGACAGGGGCCTTTGCTCTTGCTATTACATACTTCGTATTATATATTCTATGCTCAACCCATTCCTCTATGAGTTTATAATCAATCCCAAAGTTAACTCGACTATGATGAAGTGCATCAATTATTTCTTCTTTTGTTAATTGTTTACCACCATTCGATGGAGGATAGAACGAAACATACGCTTCTTTCTCCGATTCACTTATTGTTACTGCTAAACATTCATTTACTGGGAAAATCCTCTTATCCGTAAGCTTGATTTTCTTTTCTCCATCCTCTTGCTTTAGCTGAAGCATCACTTCTTCTTTGTCATACTCCTCCAAATGAATCAGAGAAAAGTAATGCACTAGTGCATCTATTGTCAGCACGTTTCCACCTGGCTGTTCCTTGTATACTTGTAAATACGTTCCATCCGTTTCAATTTGTAGTTTAAAAAAAGCATTTCTTGCATTCATACAATCATCCCCCATAGTCTGTTCCTTTGTTCTTCCTAACTAAAAACATCTAATAGTTCAATATTACATCCTAAACGACTTTTCATCTTCTGAAGTGATTTCGTATGAAGCTGAGATACTCTAGATTCTGACACGCTTAAAATATGGCTAATTTCTTTCAATGTCAGTTCCTCATAATAGTAAAGTACGATTACTTTTCTCTCATTTTCTGTCAAAGTCTCCAATGCATTTTCTAGCATTACTTTTAACTCTTGCTTTTCCATTACTTTTTCTGGGCGATCAAAATGAGAACTCACCTTGTTATCCATACGGACTTCTACTCCTTGTTCCATGTACTCGTCTAAGGAAATCAGGTTCATTCCCATCGTCTGATTCTGCCACACTTCTAACTCATTAGTACTGATGTTTAATTCTTTTGCAAGATCTTCATCTTTAATTGCACGACCATGCTCACATTCAAGCTTCTGATATGCTTGTTCTAATTTCTTTTGCTTCTGTCTTAACGTTCGTGGTATCCAATCCAATCGACGAATTTGGTCTAAAATGGCTCCTCGAATTCTAAGACTGGCATATGTTTCAAACTTAACACCTTTTTGATAATCAAACTTATCAATTGCATCAATCAAACCAAATGTCCCGTAGCCAATTAGATCATCATATTCTACTGTATACCCTAAATACATGCTTAATCTACCGGCAACTATCTTTACAAGGCTTGCATATTCGATTATGATCTTTTCTCGTAAATCGGCAGTTTTCTTACTTGTGTACTCCTGCCAGAGTTTATTCTTGTCTTCTTCGTTCATAGTAACCTCCCTATCGTGTTATAAACCTTTTGACTAACACTACTATGACCCTAGCATATTATTTTCATCTTCTAAATTCTCTTTTGTTTCCGTTTCAGAAGCTACATCTTCATCAACCACTTCTCTTTTTTCACTTAGTGTCATCACGATTAGCTTGCGTGCAATCAAACCTAAGATTAGAAAAATGATAAGAACCGCAAGAATTGTCGATAGACTTTTTATAATCGCCATTTTCTTTACGAGACAAATGATACTCGCGATTAAGCCAGCAATCAGCATTATGATTGCCGGAATATATCTTCCTTGCATAAATTCTCCTTTAATAACTTCTTTATTAAATTCTCTTTATCTCTTTACCTACAGATTTCACCAATAACTCCCCTGTTTCTGGATAAAATTCTATCGTACGGCCATAATTGGCCCCCGTATCTTCTGCAAGAATTGGGATCTTTAGCTTTTGTAATTGTAATTTTGTTGCTTCCACATTCTTTTCACCTACACGGAGCAAATCACTTACATTATGAAATCCAAACATCTGTGCTCCACCAGCAATTTTTGCAATAATTCTGCTTTTGACA
>CALZJY010000200.1 GCA_945787925.1 uncultured Anaerosporobacter sp.
TGTCATGGACATAGCCGTAAGCACTGACGTCGGAGAAACCATCACATTCTTCTTTTCACTTGCCACCTGCCCAAACAAACGAAATGAGAAATCCATAACCGTATCGATGTCTGCCTGTTCCAAAGCAATGTTCGTCGTCTGCTCCTTTGCAACGATATCTACCATCAGATTCTTCGCATTATATGTAGTAAGCGTCGAAGCACACCCCACTTGTGAAATGACGAATGCCATAAGGACGCTTCCTCCTATTAGTTGTTTTATTCGATTCATATTCTTACCTCCCATAATACTCTTTAGTATATATGACGTAAGATCCTGTCCTTTGGTTTCAATTTTTTCAAAAATTATAAGCTTTGTTGTTTTTCTTTCTTTCGCTTAAGATATAATCCAAACAATCCTGCCTCCACATATGCCAACACCACCAGACAGCTCGAAAATAAAACAAGGCTTACAATCTTCAGCACTCCGAGGAATGACCAACCTCCCAATCCTCCTGACAGTATTCGAATGCCATTTGCTTCAAGACACATAAGGAGTATACAATACAATCCATAGGTAACTAGCAGACGATTTACCAAGTATTCTTTGGAATCATGATCGGTAAACAATTCTTCTTTTTGCCCTAGCTCTTGCTTCTTCGAAAAGTAGTACCACGTGCCACCAACTCCAGGGTAAGAACACAACTCTTCCCAACCTGCATCCTGTAATAATTGATGGTAGCTTTCTGTATCCTGCTGCTCCGTTACATAGTCCAGGCAATAGCTATAGCTTTCTGGTTCACATTTTTCAAATTCATAGGTGGTTGGAATTCCTCTCTTGATATTGACAAACTTCCATCCTCCCAATCTCATCTTATGTAAGAACGCTTCCTCTTTCTCATACTGATGAATAAAGAACATCTTTTTTACTCGTTTTCTTTCACTTTTCATTACCTAATACCTCCTTACCTGCCTTATATAGCTCCCTGATTCTCGATAACTCCTCTCTAAGTACGCTAGTTCCTTCTTCTGTAATCTGATAGTACTTTCTCTTTTCCTCTTCCTTGGTCATCGAGATTAATCCCGCTTTCTCTAGCTTTCCAAGCGTACCATAGATGGTTCCTGCGCCAAGCTTCAATCTCTCATTGGTAATCTCATTTACATACTGCATGATTCCATATCCATGTCTCTCCTCCACCAAGGATAGCAAGATATAGTATGCGGTCTCGCTCATTGGAATAAATGTGTGCTTCATTTCTTTCCTCCTTCTGCTATCGCATCGTGATATATCGTGTTGTGATATACTATATCACAACACGATATAATTTACAACTATTTTCTTCCATATTAATAAGTAGGTTTTTATACGAAAGAAAACTCTCCCTACAAATCTTTTTGCAGGAAGAGTCTTACTCCTTCTCTATTCCTCAATCTCGTATGGCCAATCGATAATTCCACCAAACTCAATTACATTCTTATATCCAAGCATGCAGAACTTCTCTGCTGCCATCACGCTTCGAACTCCACTTCTACAATAAACAAGAAGCATCTGTTCTGGATCGGTAAGCGTTTGTCTTACACCTAATCCGATTGTCTCATTTGGAATGCAGATTGCGCCTTTGATATGTCCTTCTTCAAACTCATCTTCCGTACGGACGTCTACGATTTGATATCCCGATTCCGTATCCATCAGTCTCTTTGCCTCTGCTGCATCAATTTGCTTGAATTCTTCCATGGTAAAGCTCATTTATAATTCCTCATACTCTCTAAAATAATCGTTTCTAAGCAAACCATACCATAAAACGATAAAAAAAGAAAGGCCGTATGCTTCGATACAACCTTTCCTTTTCTCTAATGATTGAAATGCTCTGTAAGCTCACTCGATGCATCTTTTAAATGCATGATCGAATCAGAAACTTTCACAATGGCACTCGTTTGTGTACCAATGCTATCTGTAATATTGGTAATCATTGCAGTGTTTTCTTCAGATGCAGCAACCGTAGATTCTAATGCACCCTGAATTTCACCGAATTCTTTTTTCACTTGCTCAATTACTTTATATTCCTTACGCACTACCTTGGTTGCTTCCTTGGCAGAACTATCGATATTCTCTAATAAGGATAATAGGGAAGCGATATTGTCTACACTAGACTCCGCAGCACTTGCACCATCTGTAATCTTGTCTGCGACATGTTGTGTCGTATCCGCAAGACTTTGTAAGATTAACTGAATGTTATTAGCAGCTCCTCTGCTCTGTTCGGATAACTGACGGATTTCATTGGCTACTACTGCAAATCCTTTTCCTTGCTCTCCAGCTCTTGCAGCCTCGATGGATGCATTTAAGGAAAGTAAGTTTGTCTGAGAAGCAATCGCATTAATTTGCTCTAAGATTCCTGTGATTTGCTCCATCTTCACTAGCAAGTCCCTCGTTGCTGTTTTTGCTTCACCAACCGTATTGGACATTTCCTTCATGGAATCCTTTACGTCTCCAGCTTCCTTGTTGCAGATATTTACTGCCTTGTTCATATCTTCAAAACGAAGTTCTAGCTGTTCTGCGTACTCATAGTTCTTTGCAATTTGCTCTGTAGAGCTATTTACTCGTTCACTTACCTTTACCATCGCCTGACTTGTTTGCTCTACTACTTCGGCCATCTGGTCCGCAGCATATTTTACAGAGCTTGCTTTCTCAGATACCAATGTGACTTCTTCCGTACAAGCCTCGATACTCTGATTTACGTTCTCTGCAATGCCATTTGCAACTTTGCTATTCTTCTCTACTAACTCTAATGCTTCTTCTGCTTCTTTGATCTTGTCTTCTCCAAATCGAACACCACGCTCGATTAGGACTGTTGTTGCCACTAAGATTGCAATCTTCGAAAATGCCTTGCTCATCCCTTCACTATCAATGATATGATAGTTAAAAATAGCGACTAACGTATATACGGTATATACACAATTTCCATAAATGTGTAAGACTCTTCGATTAAAATAACGTACTGTCATTCCTAATGTTACAAATGCTGCAACGATGGCGATATTACTTCCGCCAATCTCCCAAGAGTATAGCAACAATGCATAGGACGGTGTAATCGTAATTACAAGCGCCTTTGCCATATCGCTAATATTCAAGCGATACGTAATACTTAAAATAATGCCTGTGGCTGTCATGATTCCGATTCCTATTAAGGAACCATTTGTGATACCATAACTTCCAATCATCGTAGCCGATAATGCAATGACACAACACCAAACTACCAAAACATTAACTTTATGAACCCTGTTCATTTCAATTCTCTCCTTTGTACTTTGTTCTCCCATTTTATCCCTCTGTTATTTACCAACTACTCTATCATCTAATTACGAACGTATCCACCATGCCGTGTCCTTCGCATACCAAGGTTTAAATCCGCATCGCTTCAATACATGCTGGGAACGAATTCCGTCTAACTCCGTTTCCGCAGTCACATGGCTTACGCCCTGTTCCGATAATGCCCATGTACACATTGCATCCACCGTCTCAGTCATATAGCCGTTTCCCTCAAACTGCTTTCCAAGCCCGTAGCCGATTTCCACATTTCCTTTTTCATCGGGAAGATCCTTAAAATCTGCTGATCCTACTACGACTCGATCCTTCTTTCGAATCAATAGCCAAAAAGTATGCCAGTAATAATGTATCGGATCGTTTTCAGTGTGAATGATTTGTCCATCAAAAATCTCTTTTAATACGCCTTCTATTGGCTCTGCCTGATAAGACACTCCAAGAGAATGCTCTAATGCCTTCCTGTCATACACTAGCAAATAAAGTTCTTTCCCCGTCAATGGCTGTATGTATAACCGTTTTGTCTCCAGTCTCGTCTCAGTTCACCCTCCTTTGCTTGTATTCCGTCTTCTATTATAGAACAAAAATTGCAAAAAGAAAAACCCCAGAAATACAAGATTTCTGAGGTTTCAGACTGTAGACAAAACAGTTCTAGGATTGAATAATCCTAGAACTGTTTTGCTATATAGGGATATTATTTTTGATTTCAAGACATTGTAAAGCTTGTTGCTATGTTTTGAAGTTGGATTGATTGGGAGTAATCCCAATCGATCCAACCACGTTGCTAACTTCTTTAAATTCATGCACGCAAAAATAAGATTAAGCTCCATCTTAACCTTTTTTAGACCCCGATATTGTGTATATCTCATTCCGTGCTTCTCTTTTGCATCAGCAAAGACACGTTCAATTGTCTGGCTTCGAAGAGAATAAATTTGTTTTACACCAATGGTATGGCGAATATCCTCTACTCTCTCCATATAACGTTCCCAAACATGACGTGTAACCACTTTGACATATTCTTTGCTATTGGTGCATCGATTTCGGAATGGACAATCTTTGCACTTGCTCTTATCACTTTTGTATTCTCGATACCCTTCTCTGTTTGTTGTAGAATAGTTCAATACTTGGTTGTTGGGACAAATATAACAATCAAAAAACTCATCATATACATACTCGTACTTCTTAAAGAATCCAT